>NZ_JBFBDY010001292.1:0-1194 GCF_040683475.1 Kitasatospora sp. NPDC093558
CTGAGAGCAAGCTCGGCGCCGGGCCGGCGGTGTCGGTCTTCCAGATCGGGTCCCGGACGTCGAAAGTCCCTCCGTGCGCGTGAGCCGGACCCTCCGGCATCGGGTGAAAACCGTCCTCACGCCCCGTCGATGGTCAGTTGACGACATGTCAATGCCGCGCCCTGGGACTGGTGTTGGTGCCTCAGGCCGGGCGCAGGCCTTCCAGGATGGCGGTGACGAGGAGGGGGCTGCGCAGGGTCTCCTCGGGGCCGGCGCCCAGCAGGACGCGGTAGTAGACCGGGGCGTAGAGGATGTCGACCATCGTGCGGGTGGGCAGGTCGGCGCGCAGCTGGCCGGCGGCGACGGCGGTGTCGAGGCGGCGCACGCAGCGCTCGATGCGGGGTTCGAGGAAGGTGGCGCGCAGGGCGGCGGCGAGGGCCGGGTCGCTCTGGGCCTCGGCGATGATGCCGCGGTAGAGCGTGCCGGTGTCGCCGGTGAGCATGGCGGCCACGGCGGTGAGCTGGGCGGTGAGGTCGGCGGTGATGTCCCCGGTGTCGGGGAAGTCCATCGAGTCGCCGATCCGGTCGTTGACGGCGTCCAGCGCGATCGCGCCCTTGGAGGGCCACCAGCGGTAGATGGTCGGCTTGCCGACGCCCGCGGTCGCGGCGATGGCCTCGATGGTGGTCTTGCCGTAGCCCTTGGCCGCGGCCACCTCGAAGACGGCGTCCAGGACGGCGCGGCGGGCGCGTTCGCTGCGGCGTTCGGGGTTCGGCTGGGGGCTCATGGTCCGGAGTCTAGCCCAGACGTTACGTTACGTTTCGTTTTGACAGTCGACGCGAGGCCGTCCTAGCCTCATTGGCGATACGAAACGTTTCGTAACGTCGAATCTCAAGGAGTCCGCCGTGACCGCTCCTGTCACCCCGTCCACCGGCCGCTTCGCCCGCGGGCTGGCCCTCCTGCACGAGATCGCCGGCCCCCAGGGCGCCGGCGTCCTGGACGGCCTCGCCGGCATCGCCCCGGACCTCGCCCGCCTGACCGTCGAGTTCGGCTACGGCGACGTGTACGCCCGCTCCGGCCTCGCCCTCGCCCAGCGCCAGCTCGTCAACGTCGCCGCCCTCACCGCGCTCGGCACCGCCGCCCCGCAGCTGCGCTTCCACGTCGACGGCGCCCTCAACGTCGGCGTCGAGCCGGCCGCCATCGTCGAGACGGTCCTCC
>NZ_JBFBDY010001293.1:0-1192 GCF_040683475.1 Kitasatospora sp. NPDC093558
TGGTCGCCTCCCCGCGCCACGCCGACGTGCTGCTCGTCACCGGCCCCGTCACCCGGAACATGGCCGACCCGCTGCGCCGCACCTACGACGCCACACCCGAGCCCCGCGTCGTCGTGGCGGTCGGCGACTGCGCCCTCAACTGCGGCCTGTTCGCCGGGGCTTACGGTGTCCTGGGCGCGGCGGCCGACGTCGTGCCGGTGGACCTGGAAGTGCCCGGCTGCCCGCCCGAACCGGCCGCGATCGTCGCGGCGCTGCGCCGGGTGACCGGACGGTGAGCGCGATCGCCCCCGCGCTGGCGGCGGCCGGCGCCCTGGCCACCGCCGGAGCGGCCGGCGGGTCGGTCCTGCCCGAACGCGCCCGGCCGGTGGCCGTCGGGGCGTGCACGGCGGGTGTCGGCGCCGCCGGCCTGGTCGCCGGGGTGGCCGCGCTGAACGGGCAGCGGTGGTCCGTCTCGTTACCCGACCTGCTCCCGCTGGCCGGAGTGCACCTCGCGGTCGACGCGCTGTCCGGCCTGTTCATCGCGGTGTCCGGCGGCGTGATCCTGGCGGCGTCCGTGTACGGCATCGGCTACACCCGGCACGGACTGTCGGGCCGGGGCGTGCAGGCCGTCCTGCCGCTGTTCGCGTGGTCGCTGGTCATGGTGCCCACCGGCGCGAGCGTCTCGACCTTCCTGCTGCTGTGGGAGCTGATGGCCGCCTCCTCGCTGCTCCTGGTCGTGGCCGAGCACCGGCGGCGGGCCTCGGTGCGCGAGGCGGGCGTCTGGTACGCGGTGATGACGCACCTCGGGCTGGTCGCCCTGCTCGCCGCCCTGGCACTGTTCGCCGCCCGTGCGGGCGGGGAGACCTTCGCGGCGCTGCGCGCCGGAGCCGGCGGCATGTCACCGTCCGTACGGGGCACGGTCTTCGTCCTCACCCTGGCCGCCTTCGGCTCGAAGGCCGGCGCGGTGCCGCTGCACGCCTGGCTGCCCCGGGCCCACCCCGAAGCGCCGAGCAACGTCTCGGCGCTGATGAGCGCGGCGATGGTCAACCTCGGCGCGTACGGCGTGATCCGGACCGGCTTCGACCTGCTGGGCGGCGGTCCGCGCTGGTGGGGGCTGCTGACGGTGGCGCTCGGCGCGGTCTCGGCGGTGTACGGGATCGTCCAGGCCGCGGTCGCCACCGACCTCAAGCGCCTGCTGGCGTACTCGACCAGC
>NZ_JBFBDY010001294.1:0-1191 GCF_040683475.1 Kitasatospora sp. NPDC093558
GTTCGCGGAAGCGCAGTCTGCGCAGGGCGCCGTTGCCGCCGTGGTGGCGGCCTTCGCCGCCGCTGCCGCGGCGTACGGCGAACTCCTCGACGAGGACGGGCAGGCGCCACTCCAGGACCTCGGGGTCGGTGAGGCGGGAGTTGGTCATGTGCGTCTGGACGGCGTCGGCGCCGTCGAACCCGGGGCCGGCGCCGGAGCCGGAGGCGATGGTCTCGTAGTACTGGTGGTGCTCGTTGCCGAAGCTGAGGTTGTTCATGGTGCCGGAGCCCTCCGCCTGGACGCCGAGGGCGGCGTAGAGCGCGCCGGTGATGGCCTGCGACGTCTCGACGTTTCCCGCGGCGACGGCGGCGGGGTAGGCAGGGGAGAGCATCGACCCGGGCGGGACGACGATCCGCAGCGGACGCAGGCAGCCGTCGTTCAGCGGGATGTCGTCGTCGACGAGCGTGCGGAAGACGTACAGGACGGCGGCGGTGACGACGGCGGAGGGGGCGTTGAGATTGCTGTCGAGCTGGGGCGAGGTGCCGGTGAAGTCGATGACGGCACTGCGGTCGGAGCGGTCGACCCGCACCTCGACGGCGATCACCGCGCCGGAGTCGGTCTCGTAGCGGTAGGCGCCGTCGGAGAGGCCGTCGATCGCCCGGCGCACGGCCTGTTCGGCGTTGTCCTGGACGTGCCGCATGTAGGCCTGGACGACGTCGAGGCCGAAGTGGTCGATCATCGCGCCGACCTCGTCGACGCCCTTGCGGTTGGCGGCGACCTGGGCGCGCAGGTCGGCGAGGTTGGTCGCCGGGTCGCGGGAGGGGTACCGCGCCCCGGTGAGCAGCCGGACGGTCTCCTCCTCGCGCAGTCGCCCGTCCACGACCAGCGGCCAGTCGTCGAAGAGCACGCCTTCTTCGTGGATCTCACGGCTGCCGGCGGGCATCGATCCGGGGGTGATGCCGCCGATCTCGGCGTGGTGGCCGCGCGAGGCGACGAAGAAGAGCAGGTCGTGTCCGGCGGGGTCGAAGACCGGGGTCACGACGGTGATGTCGGGCAGGTGGGTGCCGCCGTGGTAGGGGTCGTTGACGGCGTAGGTGTCACCCGGGCGCAGCTTCGGGCCGCGGCGGCGGATCACCTCCTTGACGGTGGCACCCATCGAGCCGAGGTGGACGGGGATGTGCGGGGCGTTGGCGACGAGGTTGCCGTCCGGGT
>NZ_JBFBDY010001295.1:0-1187 GCF_040683475.1 Kitasatospora sp. NPDC093558
TTGCCTAGCTAGTGACTGGTGTTCAGTCGTGTGCTCTTCCGTTCTGGCTTGCCGCCGATGGTGATGTCGCCGACGGCGAAGCCGCGGCCCTGCGGGACTTCGTAGACCGCGCGCACCGGGTGGGTGACGTCGCCGCGCACGTACGTCCAGTAGCTCTTGGGGTCGGTGTTGTCGGGGGTGGCCCAGCCGTCGGTGGAGAGGTCGTTGAAGTACAGGCCGACCGGGTCGGCGAGCGAGACGTCGGCCTTCTGGCGGGCGATCGCGTTCACGGCGCCGCCGATGTGCGGGTCGCTGTTGCGCTCCGCCTGGCCGTACTTGCTGCACTGGATCAGTTGCTGCTCCGTCGCGAGTTCCTGACCGTCGATCACCCGCACGATGGTGGCCGCGGCCGCGAGTTCGATCTCCGCGCCGAGCGTGTTGTTGCGCTGGATGAGGTGCATCGCGCCGTGCGAGGTCGAGTCGTTCCACCTGTTGCGGGGCTGGTAGGCGCCGTCCGGGCCGAACAGGTCGCCGTGCTGGACGTCGGCACTGATGAACGTCTGATAGAGGTTCAGGACGGTGCCGGGGTCGGTCTGCGCGAGCAATGACCAGTACTCGGGGCCCTCGCAGGTGAAGGTGACCTTGGTGATCTTGCCGGTGGTGTCGCGGGTGACGCTCCACTCGCAGTACTCGTCCTGGACGTCGCGGCTGGCGTCCGCGCGCTGCCACCGCTGAGGGTCCGAGATCGAGTTGACCTTGATGATGCGGGGGAACGCCGTCCAGGTGACGGTCGCCTCGGTGGCGTCCGCGGCGGTGTCGGTCTTGGTGAGGTTGTAGAACTGGCCGCGCGGGCTGTCGTGGAGAACCTGGCTGGGGTCCGGGCCCTTGACGGCCTGGTCCACGCTGTCGCTGATGAAGGTGTCCCAGGCCTTGGCCCCGGTCGCGTCCAGATCGGTGAGGTTTCCGGGAGGGGTGTAGGAGGTGAGCTTGCTCATGGGCGATTCCTTTCCGGTGATTCGGTCTCTCCTGGCGTGTCGCCGCGTGGACCGGACGTCGGGACCGTGGACCGTACGTCAGGACCGGGGAACGACGGTGGCGTCCTCGCGCATCGTCAGGCGGGGCGCGTCGGGCGGGATGTCCGTGGCCGGGAGCGTGAGCTCGAACTCGTTGAGTTTCATCGCCCGGAAATCCCGGCGGCGGGACTCGGC
>NZ_JBFBDY010001296.1:0-1187 GCF_040683475.1 Kitasatospora sp. NPDC093558
GGCTGGGTCGCCCTCGCCGTCCCGGACCACCCCGGCGAGGCCCCCGGCCACCGGATCGCCGTCCGGCGGGCGCTGACGATCCCCGGGGTCGCCCAAGTTCTCGCCATCACCGTGCTGTTCGTGCTGGCCCACAACATCCTGTACACGTACATCGCCCCGCTCCTCGCCGAACTCGGCATGGCGGGCGAGGTCGACCGCGCCCTGTTCGTGTTCGGCATCGCCTCGGCGGCGAGCCTGTGGTTCGTCGGCCTGCACATCGACGGCCACCTGCGCCGCCTGACCGTCGCATCCGTCGCCCTGTTCGCCGTGGCAGCCACCCTGCTGGCCGTCACCACGGCCCTGCCCGCCGCCGTCTACGCCGCCGCGACCTTGTGGGGCCTCGGTTTCGGCGGCACGGCGACCCTGCTCCAGACGGGCCTCGCCACAGCGGCAGGCCCGGCCGCCGACACCGCACAGGCCGCCCTGGTCACCCTGTGGAACAGCGGCATCGCGGGAGGCGCAGTGGTCGGCGGCGCACTCCTCACCCGGCTCGGCCCCGCCTGGCTCCCCCGAAGCGCCGTGATCCTGCTGGCACCCGCCCTGCTCGTCGTGGTCGCGACGCAGGCCTTCGGCGGCCGGCGGGCTCAGCTCCAGGGGGAGGGCGGGAACCAGATGTAGCCGAGCCGGCCCAGCATCCGGATATCCCAGTAGACGACGGTGAAGACCCCGGCGACCAGGAAGGCCGCCGCGGTCACCACGCTGATGCGGGCGGGCTCGGCCGCCAGCGCACGGTGCAGGCGGCCGCCCGTTCCGTAGGCGAGCGCGACGAACAGCACCGCCATGACCGCGATGTTGCCGACCGACTGGAGGAGGAACGCGCCGGCGCCGTAAAGCGGGTTGTGGGTGCCGGCGGCGTGCCGGAACAGGTCGCGGAAGAGCGGGTACGGACGGCCCACCAGGAAGCCGCCGATCAGGGCGCCGACGAGCACCAGCGGTGCGTTGGGGAACCGGCGGGACAGGCCGGCCAAGGGGTCCCGGACCAGGCCGACGGCGGCCAGGCCGAGCACGATCATCACGAGGCCGATCAGGCCGAACGTCGCCATCGACTGGATCGCCCGTGGCGTCAGGCCCTTGCTCGCGGCCGTGGAGAACTGCGGCATGTGCGTGCCGGCCAGGCCGACCAGCGCGCCGTACGCGGCGGAGACCGG
>NZ_JBFBDY010001297.1:0-1182 GCF_040683475.1 Kitasatospora sp. NPDC093558
CGACGGTCCGTTCCCGCGCCTGCGGCAGCCGCACGGGCGGGGTGTCGCCGCCGAGGCGGTTGGCGCGAAGGCGGGCGAGGGTGGCGCCGTCCACGGTGGCGGAGCGGGCCGGGCGGGCCGCGGCGGCGGCCTCGAACCGGGCGTTGAAGGCGAGGGTCTCGGCGAGGCAGTCCTCGTCGGTGAGGGCGGTCGCCGTGGTGGTCGCCGCGGTGGCCGTGGTGGTGGTCGTGGTGGTCGTGCGGATCGCGGTGTTCGTCATGCGCCGATGGTCACAGCCGTCCGCGACAACACCATGTCACCCTTTTCGGGTGAGCCGCGTCACACGCCGGTCCCCCGGGCGGCGGGCCTGCGGATCCAGAGGTCCGCGGGGCCGGTGACGGCGCGGGCCGGTCAGGCGACGGGCGGGGTGACCTGACAGATCACCACGAGTGCCAGGCGGGGAACCACGTAGTAGGTCAGGAGGCCTCCGGCAACGTCCAGGTGGCGCATGGGCTCACCGCTGCCCTCGTAGGCGGCACCGTCCAGGTAAAGCGCCTCGGCTGCGCGGACGAGCTCGGCAGCCCGGTACTCCACAGCAGCGACGAAGTCTGCCGGAGCACCGCCGATGACACGCCCCTCGCTGGGGAGATACTCCCAGCTCCAGGTCACCCGGTCACCGCCGCGTAGGCGGTCCGGTAGATTTCGGCGACCTCGATGGCGTACCGGCGGCACTCGGCGACAGTTCCTGCATGGTTGGCCAGGTAGTTCGCTCGGTGGTAGGCCTGCGATGTCCGCAGGAACCGCTCGATCTCGACGATGGCGGCCCAGTGGTCCACGAAGTTGCGAAGCGGCTGGACACTGCCGGAGTCGATGGCCTCGGCCATCGCCCGACTCTGCCCCTCGACCATCTCCTGCAGCAGGTCCGCGGCAACCACTGCCAGGGCGGCCTTGAGCGCGGCCGGGGTCTTCTCCGGGCGCGGGATGACCTCGCCCCCGTCGAACGCGGGCTGACTCATGACGGACTCCTCTCGCTCGGATGTGAGGTTACTCGACAGCCGCACGTACCGGCCGCGCCGGGCGGGGCGGGGCGGGGGGGGGCCGGGGCCGGGGGCGGCCCCCCCCCCCCCCCCCGCGCCCCCCCCCCCCCCCCCCGCCCCCCCCGCGCGCACGCCCCCGGAGGGGACGGGCGGGGGGGCGGGGAGA
>NZ_JBFBDY010001298.1:0-1182 GCF_040683475.1 Kitasatospora sp. NPDC093558
GAGCCGGCCCGGGCGGACGTCGGCCTTGTGGCGCAGCCCGACCAGGTCGAGCTGGCGCAGGGCCGTCTCGGTCGCCGCTTCCCGGGTCAGGCCCTTGAGCTTGCGCAGGGGGAGTGTGAGGTTGCGCAGGACGCTCATGTGCGGGAAGAGGTTGAACTGCTGGAACACCATGCCGACTTGGCGGCGCAGTCGGTCGGGGTCGCGGCGCAGCACGCTCTCGCCGTCGAGCAGGACGTCGCCGCGGTCGGGCTCGACCAGGCGGTTGACGGCGCGCAGCAGCGTGGACTTGCCGGAGCCGGACGGGCCGATGACGCAGAGGGTGTGCCCCCTCGGGACGTCGAGGTCGACGCCGCGCAGGACGGGGTTGCCGCCGAGCGACAGGTGGAGGTCGCGGGTCGCCAGGCTGACCGGGGAGAACGCGGGGGCCGGGGTGGGTCGTTCGTCAGGCACGGGTGGCTCCCTCGGGGACGGGCAGTGGCTTGGGGAGGTCTTCCCCGGCGGGCGCCTGCTCGACGACCTTGCGTCCGTTCCGCAGGCGGCGGTCGATCACGTTGACCAGGTGGGTCAGCGGCACGGTGAGCAGCAGGTAGAACAGCCCGGCGAGGACGAGCGCGGACTCGTTGCCCGTGGTCGCGGCGGCGTCCTGGCCGATGCGGAACAGGTCGCGCTGCCCGGCGGTGAGCCCGAGGAAGTAGATCAGGCTGGAGTCCTTGATGAGCGCGATGAGCTGGTTGACCCAGGCCGGAAGCACGCGCCTGATCCCGAGCGGGACGATGATCAGCCGCATGGCGGCGGCGTACCGGAAGCCGAGCGCCCGGGCGGCCTCCAGCTGGCCCGCCTCGACGCTCTGGATGCCCGAGCGGAAGATCTCGCCGAAGTAGGCGGCGGCGATCAGCGAGAGCGCGAGGATCCCCAGCGGGTACGGGTCGGGCCCCCAGATCGCGAGGCCCTGCGGAGCCAGCCCGACGCCGATCAGCAGGATGGTGACGGCGGCGGGCAGGCCGCGGAACACATCGGTGTAGGCGCGGGCCGGCCATCGCAGCCAGCGGGTCCCGGAGATCCCGGCCACGGCCAGGAGCAGGCCGAGCAGGGTGCCGATGGCGGCCGAAGTCGTCGCGAGGATCAGCGTGTTGGGTACGCCGGTCGTGAGCAGGTCGGAGATCGCCGCGCGCATCGATCCCC
>NZ_JBFBDY010001299.1:0-1181 GCF_040683475.1 Kitasatospora sp. NPDC093558
CACCGCGAACGAGCTGATGTACCGGTTCGGCAGGGCGCCGTCGACCGGGAGGTTGAGCTGGTGCCAGCCGGTGCCGTCGGTGTTGCCGACGGCGATGCCGCGGCTGAAGCCCTGGTTGTTGCACGGGCCGCACCAGCCCGCGTACACCGTGCCGTTGACGGTCGCGACCGCCGTGGCGAAGTGCCCGGCGCCCAGGTCGTAGGCGGAGGTCCACTCGCTGCCGCTGCGGATCGCGTAGCCCTTGTGCTGCACCCAGACGTGCCGGCCGCCGGCGATCCAGGTGTTGACGTCCTTGGGGTCGCTGGTGATCGGCGCGATGAACCGGGCGGAGCTGGTGGCCTTGTCGGGCGGGGCGACCTCGTACGAGGTGGCCTTGCTGGGGTCGGTGTTGCCGGAGCCGTCGTTGACGGCGCAGTTCTGGGTGACCCACATGTCGAGGTAGACGTACTCCTCGGCGATGTTGCAGCCGTTGGCCGGGTCGACCAGGGTGTCGGCGCCGTCGCCGCCGAAGTTGGAGCCCATCACCTTGTCGTGGGCGCGCAGGATCGACTCACCGTTGTCCTGCAGGCCGCCGCTGACGATGACGCCCTTGCCGGAGCGGTCCGCCGGGTCCTTGCCGACGCCGACCGAGTAGTACTGCAGGGTGTCGATGGTGCCGTCGGCCAGGGACTTCCAGTCCGTGGCGTGGCCCGAGGCGTCGGCCGAGCCGTTGACCGGGCGGCTGTAGATGCCGCCGTCGTTGCCGACGAACACGGTCGGCCTGCCCTGGTACGAGCCGACGGCGACGGCGTGCTGGTCGGAGTGGGTGGTGGGCGAGCAGTCGCCGGTCACCTTGGTCGGGTCGATGCTCCAGCACGGGAACGTGAAGTTCCAGTACGGGCCGGGGACGGACCAGCTGGCGCCGCCGTCCTTGGTCTCCAGCACCTCCTCCAGGCCCGCGTACAGGTGGTCCGGGTTGGCCGGGTCGACCTGGAGGAACTGGTTGTACCAGGACTGGATGCCGGGCTGGTAGCCGGCGCCCTGGAGGGCCGAACCGGAGTTCTTGATCTTGTCCTTGTCCGCGATGAGCGTCCACGGGCCGGACGGGGAGCCGGACTTGGAGACGTAGATGCCCTTGAGGCCGGTGTCCGGGTTGCTCGCCATGACGGCGGGGGACTGGTCGATCGCGTAGTAGCGCGAGC
>NZ_JBFBDY010001300.1:0-1180 GCF_040683475.1 Kitasatospora sp. NPDC093558
CGTCGAGCGCGCCGAGCAGGCGCCGCTGCCCGCGCCAGGAGGCCAGGACCGGCAGCAGGCGTTCCAGCGAGGCCTCGGCCGCCTCCTCCGCGATCCCGAGGACCGCCGACGCCTCCCGCAGGTCACCGGACTCGACGGCCGTCCAGAACGCGTCCTCGACCGGGTCGGCCACAGGCGCGGCACTGTCGCGGCGCTGGAGCTCGGGCAGCCAGTACCGCTGCCGCTGGAACGCGTACGTGGGCAGGTCGACGCGACGGCCGCCCGACCCGGCGAGCACCGCCGTCCAGTCCGGCCCCGCGCCGCGCACGTGCAGGCGGGCGAGCGCCTCCAGGAGGGCCGGCTCCTCGGGGCGGTCCTTGCGCAGGACGGCCGCCAAGGCCGCGTCGGCGGGGAGCGACTCGGCCGCCATGGCGGTGAGCACACCGTCGGGGCCGAGTTCGAGGAAGCGGGTGCCCCCGGCTGCGTGCAGGGTGCGGATGCCGTCGCCGAAGCGGACGGCCTCGCGGACGTGGCGCACCCAGTAGTCGGGGGTGGTGAAGTCCTCGCCGAGGGAGCCGGTCAGATTGGAGACGACCGGGAGCGAAGGAGCGTGGTACGTCAGCCCGTTGAGGACGTCACGGAACTCCTCCAGCATCGGGTCCATCAGCGGCGAGTGGAACGCGTGCGAGACCCGCAGCCGCGTGGTCTTGCGGTCGGCGAAGTGCGTGCGGACCGCCTCGACGGCCTCCTCCGTGCCGGAAACGACGACGGAGGTCGGGCCGTTCGCGGCAGCGATCGACACGAACTCGCCCAGCAGTGGCAGGACTTCGCTCTCCGTCGCCTGCACTGCCAGCATCGCGCCGCCCTCGGGCAGCGCCTGCATCAGACGGCCGCGAGCCCGCACCAGCGTGCACGCGTCCGCGAGCGAGAACACCCCGGCCACGTGCGCCGCGGCGACCTCGCCGATCGAGTGCCCGGCCACGAACTCCGGCCGCACGCCCAGGGATTCGAGAAGCCGGAACAGCGCCACCTCGACGGCGAACAACCCGGCCTGAGCGTACGCCGTCCGGTTCAGCAGCCCCTCATCGTCGCCCCACACGACGTCCCGAAGCTGCGGATCCAGCTCCGCACACACCTCGTCGAAGGCCCGCGCGAACACCGGGAACCGGCCATACAACTCCCCTCCCATTCCCAGCCGTTG
>NZ_JBFBDY010001301.1:0-1178 GCF_040683475.1 Kitasatospora sp. NPDC093558
CGGTCACAGCCGGTACGGCGGCGGCGACCAGGCGTCGCGCCGCCCCCTCGCCCGCCACCGTGACGACAGCCCGGCCGACGCCCGCGTGGTCCTGCAGGGCCGCTTCGATCTCACCGAGCTCGATGCGGTGGCCACGGATCTTGACCTGCCGGTCGGCCCGGCCCAGGAACTCCAGCATGCCGTCCGGCCAGTACCGTCCGAGATCGCCGGTCCGGTACCAGCGTTCGCTGCCCAGCGATACGAACTGGCGCTCGGTCTGCTCAGCTGCTCCGCGGTAGCCGCGGGCGACTCCCGCGCCGCCGATCCACAGCTCCCCCGCCACCCAGTTCGGGCAGTCACGGCCATGCGGGTCGACGACCCGGTAGCGCTGGTTGCGCAGCGGATACCCGTACGGGATCGAGCGCCAGGTGGGCTCGACCTCGGCGACCTCGAAGGCATTCGACCAGATCGCCGCCTCGGTCGCACCGCCGAGCGCGACGAACCGGCAGCCGGGTCGCCGGGCCGCGAGGCGTCCGGGCAGGTCCAGGCCCACCCAGTCCCCGGAGACCAGTACCAGCCGCAAGGGCAGAAGGCCATCCCCGCCTTCTGCCACCACGAGCAGCATGTCCAGCAGGGCCGGGACGGTGTTCCAGAGCGTCACCTCGTGGCGCCGGGCCAGCTCGAGCCAACGCCGGGCGTCGCGCCGGGCTTCCTCCTCGATCAGGACGGCCGCGCCCCCGGCCGAGAGCGGGCCGAAGATGTCGTAGACGGAGAGGTCGAAGTCCAGTGCGGACACCGCGAGCACGCGGTCGTGCTCGCCGATCGCGTAGCGCTCGTTGAGGTCGGTGACGGTGTTGGCCGCCGCGCGATGCGTGATCTCCACGCCCTTGGGGTCGCCGGTGGAGCCGGAGGTGAAGATGACGTACGCGAGCTCGTCCGGGTCGGACTCGACCGGTCGGGCCATCGGCCCGGCGGGCGGAAGGTCGTCGATCGCGACCGGCACGACGGCACCGGACCAGGTCGAGGCCGCCTTCGCGGCCTGGTCGGTGACGACGAGGCGGACGCCTGCCAGGCCGTGGATGCGCTCCCGCCGTGCCGCCGGCTGGTCCACGCCGACCGGCAGGTAGGCCGCTCCCGCGGCGAGCACGCCGAGCACGGCGGCGATCTGGTCGGGCCCCTTGGGCAGGGTCACGGCGACC
>NZ_JBFBDY010001302.1:0-1176 GCF_040683475.1 Kitasatospora sp. NPDC093558
GAGGACGGGCTTCGCCGCCTCGGACAGCTCCACGACGAAGGCCCGGCCGCGCCGCCCGACCAGCGTCGCGACGGCCCGGGCGACCGGCTGCCGGTCGGCCGGCTCGCTCTGGTGGATCACGCCGCGGACGTAGACGTTGGCGTCGCCGAGGCGTTCGTGCAGTTCCAGGACCGCCGCGTGGTCCGTCGCGTCGAGCTGGGCGAACTCGGCACGCCCGTCCGGGTCCTGGCGCCGGGCGAGGTCGAGGGCGGCGGGGGAGAGGTCGAGCCCAAGGGCGTGCGGGAAGTGCTCGGCGAGGTAGCGGGTCTGGGTGCCGTTGCCGCAGCCGAGGTCGAGGACGGGCAACTGCCGGTCCTTGAGATGGGGTTCGAACAGCGCGACGTGGCGGGCGGCCGTGCGGGACGGGTCCGCGTCCCAGATGACGCCGCCCGGCTCGTCGGGGGCCGCCTGCCAGAAGCCCTCCCAGGCGTTCCGGTACCGGGTCGTGACGCTCATGCAGGGCCTTCCGGCTCGGGGCTCTCGGGGGTGGGGTGTTCAGGCGCGGGGCCCGAGGGAGAGGAGCTTGGTGTGGGTCGTGCCGTCGGGGGTGTCGTAGGTGACGGTCTCGCCGGCGTGGCAGCCGAGGAGGGCTCGGCCGAGCGGGCTGTCGGCGGTGATCAGGGCCTCGTCCAGCTCCTCGGCCAGTTCGCCGAGGTGGAACGTCGCCTCCTCGCCGTCCGCGAACCGTACGGTGACGGTGCTGCCGACCCCCACCGCCTCGGTGGACGGCGGGCCGGCCAGGGCGGCCTCGCGGATGCGCTCCTCGATCTCGGCGATCCGGCGGTCGATGCGGGTGACGTCGTCGGCCCGCTGCAGTTCGTCCGCCTCGTCGGCGCGGTCCCCCGTCGGCTCGCCCTCGCGGAGGGTCCCGGCGACGGCGTCCCGGCCGACGCGGAGCTCGGTCAGTTCCTGTCGGAGGGCGTGGAGGGCGTCGGCGCTGATGGGCTCGGGTCCGTCGGTCATGACGTGCTCCCGGGGGTGCGGGGTGGGTGCTGGTCGGACGGGACGGGACGTGCGCGCACGGCTCCATTAGCTCACCGCGCGCTGGCCGGGGCAACTCCGCTTGCGCTTCGCCGCCGGGTGTGGTGGGGCGCCCGGCGCGGTGAGCTCCCGGCAAGCCAACGCCGGCCCGGCGGT
>NZ_JBFBDY010001303.1:0-1176 GCF_040683475.1 Kitasatospora sp. NPDC093558
CCCGAGGGAGCGGCGCAGGCCGAGCGCGGCGCCGCGCAGGTCGGCCGGGGCGGCGGGGTCGGCGGAGATGCGGCGGGCGGTGTCGAGGGCGGCGGCGCGGGGGAGCGTCAGCAGGCCCTCGGCGTGGCGCAGGGCGTCGCGGGCGGCGGCCACGGCGCGCAGGCGGCCGGGATCGACGCCGCCGGCGGAGCGGCCGGTGGGGCGGCCGTGTGCGCGGCCGGTGGGGCCGGTGCCGCCGTGCAGGCCTTCGGCGAGCCAGAAGACGCGGTGTGTGGCCGCGTCCACGACCTCGCCGAGCAGCGGACCGCCCGCTGAGCCGTAGACGCGGTCGTGCCGCCACAGGTGCAGGGCGGTCGTCAGCACCTCACCGGCCGCGCCGAGTTCGGCGATCGCCCGGACACGGGTGGCGAGCGTGCCCAGCAGCTCGGCCGACAGCGTGTCCGCGCCGCACAGCACGGCGTCGAACAGCACCAGGGACAGCGCACGGTCCCCGGCGGCGGGCGTGGCGCCTGCGTGGTGGGGCGCTGTGGGCGCCCCGGGTCCGCCTGCGTGGCCGGGTCCGAGCGCGGGGCCCGCGGCCCCGGGTGCACCGCCGGCCCCAGCCGTCCGGGCCCGCTCGGCGAGCGCGATGGCGGCGGCCTCGTCCAGCCGCGCGCCGTACGCGCCCGCCTCGATCAGTGCCGCCTCGCGCCCGTGCTCCGGGGCGGGCTCCCACGTCTCGGTGAAGACGGGGTCCGCCCCGGTCGACGGTCCGGCCGTGCGGACGTGCCCCGGGATGCCGAGGACGCGCAGCCGGTGCAGCACCCGGCTGCGCCGCAGCCCGGCCGGATCGCTCAGGTCGGCGGTCACCGCGCGCCCGGAGGCCACGCCGCACCGCTCCAGCTCGGCCGCGACGTCGTGCACGAGCGGCGGGGCGGGCGTGTCCGGGTGCAGCCGGCCGACCCGGTCGCCGGTGCTCACGGCGACCATCTCGACCACCGCGGGATCGGTGCCCGGGGCCAGTGTGCCGCCTCCGCTCCACGGGAGCGGCTGCTCCAGCGCCTCGCTGATCAGCGCGCTCGCGAGACCGTCCAGGACGTCGCTGCGGGCCGGCACGGGGTGGCCGCGCATGGCCGCGAGGCCCTCGGTGAGGCTCCGGGAGGCGATCAGGTCGGCCGTGGAGACGGGGACGCGCCG
>NZ_JBFBDY010001304.1:0-1176 GCF_040683475.1 Kitasatospora sp. NPDC093558
CAGAGCTGCTCCTCGTAGGCGAAGACCTGGAAGATCACCTCGCCGTAGTGCACGGCGGTGACGAAGTGGGTGCCGAAGGTCTCGAAGAACGACAGGTACTGCGCGGCATCGGACACGGACGGCCGGGCGCTGCGGTCCGGCAGCTTCTCGACGGCGCCGTCGGCAGCCGGGGTCAGCTTGACCTGGCCACCGGTCTCGGACGGGTCGATGCTCTCCACGCGGTGCTTGCGGACCTGCCGGACCAGCATGTAGCCGAGGCCGGGCTTGAGCGGAACCCCGAGGTAGTCACCGAGTGCCGCGGCAGCGGCGGCCGCGTCGGCGTCCCCGAGGACGAGGGAACCGGCCGGTACCGTCCCCTTGCCCCGGGTGACCAGTACTTGGTGATCGTAGAGCTTGCCGACGAGGCCCACGGCGTCCGGATGGATCGTGACGACCGGCCCCGACCAGGCGTTGCGGTCCTTGACCGTCGCGGGCTCGACGGCCGTGACCGGGACCTTCGAGGGCGGGAAGAGCGGGGACCGCACCTCCTTCCCCCAAGGGCGATAGCCGAGGAGCAAGTTGACTCCCCCACCGACATGCGGCACAGCAGGCATGGGTGCACCTTTCCTGGAAAGGCTGGTTCTTGTGCGCACGACATCCTGGCAGCCGGGGCGGGAAGTGCGGCTGACGGACACTCGCATCCGGATTCAACGGATGATCCGATTTCGCAGCCGCGCTGTTCACGCGTTCAGGCAATTACCAGACGGCAGACCCGGCCGCTCGTTGACTTCGGCCCACCCCTCTCCGGGCCGCCCGTGGTCGCCGTCACCAACGACGGGTGACCCATCCGCGCCAACCCTGAGTCCTTGCCACCGACGAGCCGCTCTCAGGTGTCCTCAGGATTCTCAAACAACGTAACACTTCCCACTAACTCGCTCTCCGCTGCTGCGACCCGCGGAGCAGCGGAGAGCACAGGGCACCTTCTCCTGGCCCGATCGCTACCCGGTCGGCTGGTCCACCTCCGTCACCAGTCCCGCCGCATCAGCCGGTGACGGGCTGGGGATCGTGTTCCTCTTCGGGACCACAACCTTCTTCCGCGGCCTCCCCTTCGGACGATGCGAAGGCACCTCCGCGCCCAGCCGCTCAAGCTCGTCGGGGCGCCAGCCTGCTGCCTCGGCGGCAGCGTAGGCGGTCCCG
>NZ_JBFBDY010001305.1:0-1173 GCF_040683475.1 Kitasatospora sp. NPDC093558
CCCTCGGTGAGGGTGGCGCGGTAACCGTCCAGCGTGCCGGGCAGGTTGCGCAGGCGGCCGGCGACGGCGGCCCAGTGCTCGTCGGTGTCGGTGGGCATCAGGGTGAAGACGCCCCGCACGCGGTGCAGCGGGGAGTTGACGTTGCGCAGCTGGAGGAGGTCGTCACCGGCGTCGTGCACGGCGAGTTCGGCGGTCAGGCGCTCGCGCAGGAGGCGGGCGCAGTCCCGGTCGGCGGGCTCCTGCGCGCCCGGCTCCTTCCCGGCCGCCTTCTCGGCGGCGTCGAGCACGGCGAGCGTCCGGCGGGAGAGTTCGGCGAGCGCCGCGTGGCCCTCCGGGGAGAGGTCCGGCAGACGGTCGTCCTCGGGGCCGAGGCCCAGTCTGGTGGCGGTGGCGGGGTCGAGGGCCGCGACCTGCGCGACGTGGTCGTCGGCGATCCGGCGGGGGGAATGCGACGTCTCGGGCATCGCCCCATGCTCGCGCACGGCCGCCGCGCTGTCAGCGGAAACGGCGGACGCGGCCGACGGCTCCGGCACGGCCGGCACGTACCGCGTCCCGTGCGGCCTCAGTCGATGAGCGCCTCGGGGTCGTCGGTGGTGTGCATGGCCGCCTCCTCGGCGCTAGCCGCGCCGCCGGAGATGCCGACGTCCTCGGCGATCAGGTCGCTGCGCGAGCCGGAGGAGGCGACCAGCCGGCCGGAGCGGACCTCGCCCGCCTCGGTGTCGATCGGCTCACCGTCCGTGCCGTAGGCGTCGCCGATGCCGTCCCAGTCGGGCGCGGCGACGTCGGGCAGCTCCTCGGCCAGGCGCTGGGCCAGGCTCTCGCGGGTGCGCTGCTCCGCCGCGGTGATGCCGTGGCGTTCCACGGCGAGCGGGCGCTCAGGGGGCGCGTAGCCTTCGTCGAGCGCCGATTCGAGGCCGCGGTCGATCAGGGTGTCCTCCGGCTCCAAGGGGCCGGCGTCGTCCTGCACCTCCGAGCCGTCGGGCTGGTACACCTGGTCGCCCATCAACGCTTCGTCCGACATCAGGTCCTCCTTCACGGACCACCGACCACCGCGCCGAGCCGACACCGCCCGTCCGTCGTCGCTCTCCCCCAGAGTCCCACGCGGCGGCCGGACCCGCAGGGAACGGCCGCCGCGACGGTGGCAGGCTGGAACCAGGACGATCGCGAAGAAGG
>NZ_JBFBDY010001306.1:0-1167 GCF_040683475.1 Kitasatospora sp. NPDC093558
CGGGCGGTTCTCCCTTGCTGGTGTGCACTGGCTGGTGTGGCCAGTGCGCTTCAGCGTAGGAAGCAGCGGGCGGCGCCGGTCCCTGACAGGTGACAGGGGGTGCGCCGCCGCGCGGTTGGTGGCCGCCTCAGAGCTTGGCGGCGGAGAAGGTGTCGCACTGGGCCGTGTCGCCGCTGCGGTAGCCGGTGGTGAACCAGGTCTTGCGCTGGTCGGAGGAGCCGTGGGTCCAGCTCTCGGGGTTGACCTTGCCGGTGGCCTGCTTCTGGATGCGGTCGTCGCCGACGGCCGCGGCCGCGTCCAGGCCCTGGGCGATGTCCTGGTCGGTGATGGAGGTGATCAGCGGGCGGCCGGTGGAGGGCTGCTTGACGGTGGTGGCGTAGTGCGCCCACACCCCGGCGTAGCAGTCGGCCTGGAGTTCCAGGCGCACGGAGGCGCTGGTGGCGCCCTGGCGGTCGCCGCCGACCTTCTGCATGGCGCCGGTGAGGGTCTGGATGTGGTGGCCGTACTCGTGGGCGACGACGTAGGACTCGGCGAAGGGGCCGCCCTTGGCGCCGAAGCGGGAGGACAGTTCGTCGAAGAAGCCGAGGTCGAAGTAGGCCTTCTGGTCGCCGGGGCAGTAGAACGGGCCGACGGCGGAGGTCGCGGGGCCGCAGGCGGTGGTGACGCGGCCGGTGAACAGCACCGTCTCGGCGTTCTTGTAGGCGGTGCCGCGCCTGGGCAGTTCGGTGCGCCAGAAGTCCTGGAGGCTGTTGGTGACGGCCACGATGCGGCAGTCCTGGCGCTTGTTGGCGTCCGCCCCGCTCTTGCAGGCCTGCTGCACCTCGCCGGCGCTGCGCCCTCCCGCGGAGGAGGAGGCGCCGCCGCCGGAGGACAGGCCCAGCAGCTTGGGGTCCACGCCCAGAAGGACGGCGAACAGCACGGCGACCAGGCCCACCGCCCCGCCGCCGATGGCCACCTTCCCGCCGGGGATGCCGCGCCGGTCGTCGACCTGTGAGGTGTCGAGATCGCCCTGGTCGTCGAACTGCATGCCGGTGCCCGCTTCTGTCTCGTCGTCCCTGTGGTGCGCCCGCCGCTTCGGCGGGCCGCACCAGCCTACGGGGACGGGCGGGCACGGCCCGTCACCCAGCGGCCCGTCACCCAGCCGCCCGTCAGCGGGCGGGGCCCGTC
>NZ_JBFBDY010001307.1:0-1167 GCF_040683475.1 Kitasatospora sp. NPDC093558
CGCCGCCCCAGCCGAGCCGGTTGTACGCCCGGACGCCCAGCCAGGAGCCCAGGCTGCCGCCGAGGAACGAGCAGGTCATGTACGCGGTGTTCAGCCGGGCCCGGGCCTCCGGGCGCAGCGCGAAGATCCGCGCCTGGTTGGCGACCTGACTGGACTGCATGGCGACGTCGAGCAGCAGCATGCCCGCCGTCAGTGCCACCAGCCCCACCGGTCCGCGCACCAGACCGCCGAGCAGGATGACGGCCGCCAGCACGGCGCCCAGCATGCAGACCGTGTTGACCGGGTCCGGCCCCTTGCGGTCGGTCCGCCGACCCGCGATCGGCGTGCTGAACATGCTGCCCGCGCCAACCAGCGCGACCAGTCCGACCACCGGAGCGCCCATGTTGTACGAAGGCCCGGTGATGTAGAGCGCGATGCTGGTCCACGCGGCGCTGAACCCGGCGAACACGGTGGCCTGGTAGAACGCCGAGCGGCGCAGGTCCGGCTCCGCCCTCAGCAGCTTGAGCGGTTCGGCGAGCAGCGACGGATAGCGCTGCTGCGAGGTCGGCACGGTCACCGGCACCTTGACGGCCAGCACCAGTGCGAGCAGCAGCACCACGGCCGCCGCGACCAGGTACGGGGCCTGCCAGCCCAGCCACTCACCGAGCGTGCCGCCGAACGTACGGGCCAGCAGGATGCCGCCGATCAGACCGCTGAGCAGGGTGCCGGTGACGGCGCCGCGCTTCTCGGGCGGGGTCAGGCCGGCGGCCATCGGGATGACGATCTGCGCCACGACGGTGGTGATGCCGATGAAGGCGCTGGCGCCGACCAGCACCAGCTGCGAGGGCGCGATGCCGGCGGCTACCAGGCCGGCGGAGGTCAGCGTGAGCAGAGTGACGATCAGTCGGCGGTGCGGCACCCGGTCGCCCAGTGGCACCAGCAGGAAGATACCGGCCGCGTAACCGAGTTGGGTCGCGATCACCACCAGGGCGGCGGAGCCGGGCGAGATGAGCAGACCGCGCGCGATCAGCGGGCTGATCGCCTGTGGGAAGTAGACGTTGGCGACGGCGACACCGCAGGTGAAGGCCAGGAGCAGGATCACTCCGCGGCCGAGCTGCGGCGGCGAGGCCTTGGAATCGGTTAACGACGACACGAACCCACTCCATGGTGAACCGGTTTTACTGGTGC
>NZ_JBFBDY010001308.1:0-1166 GCF_040683475.1 Kitasatospora sp. NPDC093558
GCCGCGGTCTCCGGCGAGCCGCCCGGATCCGCCGAGAAGAAGCGGTTGTTGTAGTCGATCCGGGATTCGGCCACCGGTCTCACACCCCCGTCCCCGTCCCCGTCCCCGCCCCCGCCGCCGGGGCGATGGCGAAGGCCGGGCGGAAGACGCCGTCCGGGTCGAGCCGCCGCTTGAGCGCGGCGAGCCGGCGGTGCCCCTGCTCCCCGTACGTCCGCACGGCCCGCGCCGTGTCCGAACCCTCCGGATCCGACAGGTAGTTGACGTAGCCGTCGCCGGACGTGCCCCAGGGCTCGGCGGCCCGCGCCACCGACTTCGCCCACGCGATCCGTTCGCGGTCGGCGTCGGCCGGCTCCCAGATGGCCATGCCCGTGACGTTGAACCGCGCCGCGCGCCAGCCCACTGCGGACGGCCGTTCGGGTTCCCGCCGCACCGCGCCGCCGAAGGCCTCGAGGTAGACGGTGTCGTTGAACGCGCCGCGCCAGCGCCCGGCGTGGAACCGTTCCACCAGCGCGGCGACCAGCTCGTCCGGCAGCCCGTCCGTGCACCGGGCGCTCCAGTAGTGGCGCAGCCCGTACGGCAGGCGGCCGAGCAGCTGCTGCATCGACAGGTACGGGCGCCGCTCGACCTGCCAGTCCAGCACCTCCGGTTCGCGCAACTGCTTGTCGAGCTCGGCGGGGTAGCCGGGGTCGGTGCCGCTGTAGCAGACGCTCAGGACCGCCGCCGGCTCCTGCCCGGGCCCGTACCGCTCCAGCAGCAGGATGCAGACGAGCTCGTCGGGGCCCTCGGTGCCGAGCCGCCGGAACAGCTCGACCGCCCGGGTCATCTCGTGGGCGGGGTAGGCGACGGTGCCGCCGTGGACGGTCGTGACCGGGTGCAGCCGGAAGACGAACTCGTCGACGACGCCGAAGTTGTGCCCGGCGCCGCGCAGCGCCCAGTCCAGCTCGGGGTCGGTGTCGGCGTCGACGGCCAGGCGGTCGCCGTCCGCCGTGACCAGCGAGTACTCCAGGACGTTGTCGCAGGAGAGGCCGTAGCGGCCCATCAGGTGCCCGATCCCGCCGCCGAGGGTCAGCCCGCCGACGCCCGTGGTGTCGAACGTGCCGCCGGTGACGGCAAGGCCGTGCCGGGAGGCCGCGGCGTCGAACTGGGCCAAGGGCGCGCCGCCCTGC
>NZ_JBFBDY010001309.1:0-1164 GCF_040683475.1 Kitasatospora sp. NPDC093558
GGAAAACGAACGGCGGGGCGTCCGAAGACGCCCCGCCGCCGTGCTGTGTCCGGTCGCCTCAGTCTCCGGCGACGTACACGTAGGTGCCCTGTGCCTCACTGCACTTGCTCAGCAGTGCGTCCAGGCTCACCAGTTGTGAATTGTTCCTCCAATCCGGAATTCCCCGGACCTCCGCACGTGCGGTCGCACACTGCCGGGAGTCCAGCACGGTGTCCCCGTAGGGGTCGATGGTGCCGAGGACGGGGAAGTCCTCGCGGGGGAGCCCCGTGACGATGTCCATCAGGACGTCGTCCCCGTCGTGAAGGGATTCGAGGACGGTCTTGTCCAACGATTCCCATTGGGTCGGATCGGGGCGTTCGGAATGCCAGAAGACATCCAGTCCCATGGTGACCTCCGAATTGCTGTCAGTACGGATATGCGGTGACAACCCGTCCGTGGCGCACCACGACCTTGATGCGTGTCTTCCTCGCTCCACTGCTGTTGTGCCCGACGACCTTGTTGCGGAAATCGTAGATGTGGATGTGTCCGGGCGTGCCGTTGGTGTTCGGCTGGGCGGGGGCCTTCTTGATGGCGGTCTTGATCATGCGCTTGATCGCGCGGGGATTCTGGGTGGCGAACTTCGACTTGTAGTAGTAGTTCGGATTCGTGAAGGACACGTGGCGCGGGAAGATGTGCGTCAGGTACTGGTGCCCGTCGAGGATGGCCCGCGAGCAGTTGTGCACCACGACGTCGGTGCCGGCGTCGCTCACCGTGTAGGTGTGCCGGTTGCCGATGTTCAGGTTGACGACCAGCTGCCCGTCCAGGTCGCCGAGGTCGTCGACCGCGGTGACCACCGGAGTGCTGCCGTCGGGCGACCGCAGGCGGTCTCCCGGGTGGACCTCCAGCGCCTTCACCCAGCCGCGGCCCTCCACCCAGACCGGGTGGCCGTCGGTGGCCCGCAGCGGGTCGGCGGCGCCGTCCGCGCTGGTGCGGATCTCGACGATGTGCCGGGTGCCGTACCCCGTGATGACGTCCAGCACGGGCTCGGCGGTGGTGACCCCGGTCTCCGGGTCGGTGGCGGCGACGTAGTCGCCCACCTGTACCGCGCCGATCGGCCGGTAGCTGCCGTCGGCCATGAGCACGGGGGTGTCGGGCGTGAAGGAGTTCCCGATCGGGCAGGCCACT
>NZ_JBFBDY010001310.1:0-1163 GCF_040683475.1 Kitasatospora sp. NPDC093558
GCTCGGCCGTAGGCTCCGCCACGGGGGCCTCGGCCGGCGGCGCCTCCTCGACGATCACGTGCGCGTTCGTGCCGCTGATCCCGAAGGCCGACACGCCCGCGCGGCGCGGCCGGCCGGTCTGCGGCCACTCCTCGGCCTGGGTGAGCAGCCGGATGTCACCGGCCGTCCAGTCGACGTGCGAGGACGGCGCGTCGACGTGGAGCGTGCGGGGCAGGACGCCGTGCTGCATCGACAGCACGGCCTTCATCACGCCGGCCGCACCGGAGGCGGCCTGGGTGTGGCCGATGTTGGACTTCAACGAGCCGAGCAGCAGCGGCCGTTCGCGCCCCTGCCCGTACGTGGCGAGGAGCGCCTGGGCCTCGATCGGGTCGCCGAGCGGCGTGCCCGTGCCATGGCCCTCTACGGCGTCGACCTCACCGGCCGACAGCCCGGCATTGGCGAGCGCCTGGCGGATGACGCGCTGCTGCGAGGGCCCGTTGGGCGCCGTCAGCCCGTTCGACGCGCCATCCTGGTTCACCGCCGAGCCCCGGACGACCGCCAGCACCGGGTGCCCGTTGCGGCGCGCGTCGGACAGGCGCTCCAGCACCAGGACGCCCGCGCCCTCCGACCAGCCCGTCCCGTCGGCGCCGTCCGCGAACGCCTTGCAGCGCCCGTCCGGGGCCAGTCCGCCCTGCCGGGTGAAGCCGGGGAAGCCGAGCGAGGACGACATCACGGTGACGCCGCCGGCCAGGGCCAGCGTGCACTCGCCGCTCCGGAGGGACTGCGCGGCCAGGTGCATCGCCACCAGCGACGACGAGCACGCCGTGTCGACGGTGACCGCCGGGCCCTCCAGGCCGAAGGTGTAGGAGATCCGGCCGGAGAGCACGCTCGCCGTCAGGCCGGTGGTCGCGTGGCCCTCCATGTCCTCGTCCGAGTTCAGCACCACGCCGACGTAGTCGACGCCCGCCGTGCCGACGAACACGCCGGTCCGGGTGCCGCGCAGGCCCGCCGGGTCGATGCCGGCCCGCTCGAACGCCTCCCAGGACGTCTCCAGGAGGAGCCGCTGCTGCGGGTCCATCGCGAGGGCCTCACGCGGGGAGATCCCGAAGAAGCCGGCGTCGAACTCGCCCGCCGCGACGAACCCGCCCTCGATCGCCGCACTGCTGCCGCTGCCCTCGCCGAGC
>NZ_JBFBDY010001311.1:0-1161 GCF_040683475.1 Kitasatospora sp. NPDC093558
GTCGTCGGGAGCTCCATGGCACACACATTGCCAGGCGAGTCACAATTATGGCAACCTCTTGCCACAATGGAACGGCATCCGGTGAACCGGAGCCCCACGGGAGGCAAAAGCCATGACTGAGACCCTGCAGGCGCAAACCGGTGTGACGGTCACTGCGCTGACCGGGAACGTCGGCGCCGTGATCGGCGGCGTCGACGCGGCCGGCACGCTGAGCGACGAGACGATCGCCCGGATCCGCGCGGCCCTGCTCCAGTACAAGGTGGTGTTCCTGCGCGACCAGGACCTGGACTACACCGCGCAGACCGCCTTCGCCTCGCGCTTCGGCAAGCTGACGCTCGGACACCCGATCTACGACGCCCCCGAGGGCCGCCCGAACCTGCGGGAGATGGACTCCAAGCAGGGCACCCGCGCCAACCACTGGCACACGGACGTCACGTTCATCGAGCGCCCGCCGGCATTCGCGTTCCTGCACAGCAAGGTGATCCCCCCGGTGGGCGGGGACACCGTGTGGGCCAACGCCGCGACCGCGTACGCCAGCATGCCGGCGGAGCTGCGCCAGTTCGCCGACCAGCTGCGGATCGTCCACAGCAACGACTGCGACTTCACCGACGACACCGTCATCGAGCGCGGGGCCTACATCTCGACCCCGTACGAGGCCGAGCACCCCGCGGTCCGGGTCCACCCCGAGACGGGCGAACGGTCACTGCTGCTCGGCGGGTTCGCCCGCCGGGTCGTGGGGTACGCCCCGCAGGCCTCCCGCGACCTGATCAGGGTCATGCAGGAGTACCTGACCAAGCCGGAGCACACCGTGCGCTGGCAGTGGCGGGTCGGCGACATCGCCATCTGGGACAACCAGGCGACGGCGCACTACGCCATCTACGACTACGGCAACCAGTACCGCCGCGGCGAGCGGGTCACCGTGGTGGCCCCCACGCCGGTCGGTGTGGACGGCCGGCCCAGCGTGGCCCTGCGCGGCGACACCTCCGCCTACAGCACGGGCCGGGACTGAGCGGCGGGCGCCGCCCGGACACGCAAGCCACGACCTCGGAGATGACGGAGACACAGGTGCGCACGTCCGCATACGGAACCCGCCGACTTCGACGCGTACGTGAACGGGCTCGTCGCCTCGCTGCGCACCCCGGGCCGGAGGACCGCCACCCG
>NZ_JBFBDY010001312.1:0-1157 GCF_040683475.1 Kitasatospora sp. NPDC093558
GCGGCCCACGCGGCTGGGCTCAGCAGTGGCCGGAGCCGGGTGAACAGGGCGAGCAGGTCCGCGCCCGACCGGTCCCGGAAGGCCGGGTCGATGCGGGCGATGTCGAGCTCGTTGGCGGCCGTCAGCTCCGCGAAGTCGCGCAGGGCGGACCGGTCCGGCGTGAAAACGCTGCCGGTGAAGCGGTCGTGGAAGGCGGCGTCCGGGCCTGACAGCCCGGGGTAGGTGGCGCGGCGGTCGCAGCTCGCGTACCGGTGGACGATCCGCTCGGCCTCCGGGCCGATCACGGCGGCCAGGTCGGCGCGGCGGTCGAGCGGCAGGAGGGCGGCCGGGAAGCCGTCCGTCCCGTAGGCGGCGTGGCAGAGCCCGGCGAGCTGGAGCTCGGGGCGGGCGCACCAGTCGGCGAGCTGCCGGCGGACGCGTTCCAGGTGAGCGAGCAGGGTGCCGCCGGGGTGCGGGAGCTCGGCCGCGCCGAGTTCGCGCAGCAGTGAGACGGCATGGTCGATCGTCAACTCGGGATTCCTCTCGGGGGATTGTGGGTCGGCACCCGCCGTGCCCCGCCTTGCGTCCGGAACGCGCGAGGACAGCGGGCGGGTTGCCGCCCTGGGCCCTGCAGCGATGATCGATCCGCGCGGACACCCAAGTCAATCCACAGGTTCCCTGGGAAACCCCCAAGGGAAAGCTTGGATCAGACGCGGCGTACCGTGGCCGCCGTGACCCTCGACGATCTCCGCGTCTTCGCCGCGGTGTGCCGGGCCGGCTCGCTGAGCGCCGTCGCCCGCCAACTGTCCTGCACGCAGTCCGCCGTGAGCCAGCACGTGAAGCGGCTCGAACGGGAGCTTGGCGTCGTCCTGCTCGAACGCCACCCGCGCGGCGTCGTGCCGACGAAGGCCGGGCAACTGCTGCGCGCGGCGGCCGTCGACAGCCTCGGCGGGATCGACCACGCGCTGCGCGGCATCGACGAACTCGCCCGCGGGGAGGGCGGATCGGTGCGGATCACGACGGGCGCCACCAGCATCCGGCACTTCATGTCGGCGGCCGTCGTCGACTTCCGCCGCCGCTTCCCGGGGGTGAGCCTGGAGTTCCAGACGGAGGTCTCCAGCCGCAGCTGCTTCGAGGCGCTCGCCGCGGGCCGCGTCGACCTCGCGTGGATCTCGCTC
>NZ_JBFBDY010001313.1:0-1156 GCF_040683475.1 Kitasatospora sp. NPDC093558
CAACCTGATGCGCCTGTCGATGGACCTGGCGACCGGCAGCGCGGGCGCCCTGCTCGCCCTCGAGGGCCACCGCTCGGGCACCGACCTGCTGGGCCCGCTGCTAGTGCCGTGACCGGATAGGTCCACCTGACTTCCTGGGGCCGATCCCGCTCCAGGAGACCCCGCGAGATCCGGAAGGAGGAACCAGCCGATGGACATCCTCAAGCTCCAAGCCATGGAAACGCCGGTCGAGGTCGACGACGACCACGCCGCCGGCTATCACACGTCCAGTGTGGTGACGGTCACGACCGTCGTCACCATCGTCTGACAGGGAGAAACCCGATGGAGATCCTCAAGCTCCAGGCCATGGACGCGGAGATCGAGACCGAGGAGAGCTACGCCGGCACCGGCGTCAGCACGGTCGTCACCGTGACCACCATCGTCACCGTCGTCTGAAAGACCGTCGTCCGAAAAACCGTCGTCCGAAAGGGAGAACGACCATGGAGATTCTGAAGCTGCAGGCCATGGAGACCGAGGCCGAGACCGAGGTCCAGGCGATCACCACCACGTGGACCCTGACCACGGTGACCACCTCGTCGACCGCCATCTGACGCGGCAGGACCTGAGGTGAATTCAGGGGGCCGGCCCTTCCCGGGCCGGCCCCCGCCCACGGAATCCGCAGAGAGCCGGGACTCAATTCATGAACGGGCAGAAAAGCTATTTCTCGGGCACCCACCGGGTGTGCCCGCCGGAGCAGACGTGGGAGCGCATCGCGCCGTTGCTGTCGGGGTTCGGCGTCACCCGAATCGCCGACATCACCTGGCTGGACGACATCGGCATCCCGGTCTACCAGGCGATCCGTCCGAACGGGCGCTATCTCTCGGTGTTCCAGGGCAAAGGGATCGACCGGATATCCGCGAAGGTCTCCGCCGCCATGGAGGCGATCGAGCGGTGGCACGGCGAGCACCTCGATCTCCGTCCCGACCGCGTCGCGACGGCCCGCGAGATCGCCCCGGAGCTGGACTACCGCCTGGACGAGCTCACCCTGCACCCGCGCGACTGCCTGAACCCCGAGACCCTGCTGAACCTGCGCCGGGCCCGGCGGCTGAGCGACGGCGGGGAGACCTTCGTGCCGCTGGACTGCCTGGACATCGACCTGCGGGTGGCCCCCCGGTGG
>NZ_JBFBDY010001314.1:0-1153 GCF_040683475.1 Kitasatospora sp. NPDC093558
CGGTGCGGGCGGACTCCCCGGAGCAGGTCCGCCAGTGGGCGGCCGGACTCCGGCAGGACCCGCCCGCACCGGCCCCCGGCACCGGCCCGGTCGCCCTGGTCTTCTCCGGCCAGGGCAACCAGTGGCCGGCGATGGTGGCCGGACTGCTCGCGGCCGACCCGGTCGCGGGCGAGGTGCTGGCCGACTGCGACCGCGTCCTGCGGGAGGCGGCCGGCTGGTCCCTGCTGGAGGCCTTCGGCGACGCGCAGGCCGCTTGCGGCGCCGCTTCGGAGGCCGCCGAGCGGCTCGCCGATCCGGCGGTGCTCCAGCCCGTGCTGGTCGCGCTCCAGGTGACGGTCGCCCGGGTGCTCGCGCACTGGGGCGTCACGTGGTCCGCGTGCGTGGGCCACAGCCTCGGCGAGCTGTCGGCCGCGGTGGTGGCCGGTGTGCTCGACCTCGGCACCGGCCTGCGGCTGGCCGCCGCCCGCGGCGCGCTGATGCGCGACGCCGTGGGCACCGGCCTGACCGCGCTGCTCGGCCAGCCCGCCGAGGAGGTCGCCGGGCTGCTGGAGCGGCTCGGCCCGGGCACCGACGTCGCCGCGTGGAACGGGCCGAGCTCCACGCTGATCGCGGGCCGGGAGGCCGAGGTGCGCGCGATCGTCGACGAGCTGGCGGGCGAGGGCGTGTTCGCCCGGGTGCTGCCCGGCACCGTCGCCTTCCACAGCCGCTACCTGGAGCCGCTGCGCGACGAACTGACCGCACGGTTCCACGACGTGACGCCCTCGACGGGGAGCAGCGCGCTCGTCTCGACCGTCACCGGCGACTTCGCCGACCCCGCCGCGCTGGACGCCGCCTACTGGGGGGCGAACCTGCGCGAGCCGGTGCGCTTCGTCCAGGCCGTGCGCGCCCTCGCGGCGGCGGGTTACCGCACGTTCGTCGAGGTCGGCGCGCACCCGACGCTGCAGCCCTCGATCCGCGAGACGCTCGGCGACGGCTGCGAGGTCGTGCCGACGATGCGGCGCGACCAGGACGCCCGCGCCGCCCTGCTCGACGCCGTGGCCCAACTCTTCGAGGCCGGTGCGGACGTGGACTGGGAGGCCCTCGCGGGCCGCCCGGGTCGGGCGCCCGCGCCGGTCGCCGAGCAGCACGCCGGGATCCGGCGGGCCGTCACCAC
>NZ_JBFBDY010001315.1:0-1152 GCF_040683475.1 Kitasatospora sp. NPDC093558
CGCCTACGTCGACTTCGCCCTGACCGAGCCCGGCTGGTTCCGCACCGCCTTCTCCGGCGCCTCGCCGGGCGGCAAACACCCCTGCGCCGCCGACCCCACCGACCCCGGGACGGATCCGTACCTGATCCTGGGCGCCGCGCTCGACGACCTGGTCGACACCGGAGCACTGCCCGCCGAACACCGGCCCGGCGCCGAGTACGCCGCCTGGTCGGCGGTCCACGGGCTCAGCGGACTGCTCGTCGACGGGCCGCTGCGCACACTGCCGCCCGCGGAGGTCGAGGCAGCCACGAACGCCGTCCTGGCGGTCGTCGGCCGCGGCCTGGTGACGCCGCAGTCCCCGGACTGAGTCAGATACGGCTCAACAACCGCCGCCAGCGCGGAAGTTCGGTGCCGCAGCAGGCGAGCGCGAGGACGGAGACGAGCACCGCCGCCCACCGCGGGAACAGCAGCCAGGCGGCAGTGACGGCCCCCGCGAGCTCCGCCAGCACCATCAGAACGGTGACCCACCCGGGCACCGCGACGATCGTCCCCGGCTTGTCGCCAGGCGTCTGCAGCACAGCGGGCACGCCGATCAGTACGACGTCCACACCGATCGCGAGCAGAACCGAGTGCGGCCACAGCGCGATCGGCAGCCCGACCCACCCGACCAGCTCCAGCCCGGCCCTCAACCCGGTGGCGTACCACGGCTCTTTGTCCGTCTGCCCCATCGCCACCCCTCCCCCGTCCACGAGTGCCGGGGCAGCGTAGCGCGCGACGAGCATCACGCCCACCGCCCGGGGACGCATCGCCTGCGGGTTCCCCGCGCCCCGGGGCCCGAGGGGCAGCGCTGGCGTTGACGTCAGGGGCAAGGTCTAGCGTTCTGCCCATGCGGATCGGCGAACTGGCGGCACAGGCGGGGACGACCACCCGTACCCTTCGGTACTACGAGTCGCGCGGGCTGCTGCCCGCCCGGCGGAACGGCAACGGGTACCGGGCGTACGACGAGGCGGATCTGCGGCTGCTGCACCAGATCCGGACGCTGCAGGAGTTCGGCTTCGACCTGGAGCAGACCCGCCCGTTCGTCGAGTGCCTGCGGGCCGGGCACCCCCACCGACTACGCCGAGACCGGCCGGGGCCTCCAGCTCGTGGAGGGCCTCACCGACCGCTGGGGCG
>NZ_JBFBDY010001316.1:0-1152 GCF_040683475.1 Kitasatospora sp. NPDC093558
GGCGAGCCTGGAGCAGACGATCGCCGAACTGTCCGACCGCCTCGAAGCGGCGCGCCGCGCGCCCGGCGGGCTCGGCCGGGGCGCACTGGACCGGGACGTCGAGGGCCACCAACTCACCGGCCGGCTCCGCGCCCTGCGGCGCTTCGGCGCGGACCTGTGCCTCGGGCACATCGTCGGCGCCGACGACGGCGAGCCGGTGTACATCGGGCGCCTCGGCCTGACCGACAGCACCGGCCGCCGCCTGCTGCTCGACTGGCGCGCCCCGGCCGCCGAGCCGTTCTTCGCGGCCACCCACGCCAACCCGATGGGCCTGGCCAGCCGTCGCCGCTACCGCTGGACGCGCGGGCGGATCGGCGACTACTGGGACGAGGTGTTCACCGCGGACGGCCTCGAAGGGCGCGCCGCGCTCGACGACCAGTCCGCCTTCATCGCGAGCCTCGGCGAGGAGGGCGTCAAGACGTGCACCCTGCGCGACCTCGTGCCCGAGGGCGCCACGGCGGGGGCCGAGCCGGACCCGGAGGTCGCCCGCCTCAAGTCCTCGGCGCAGATGGTGAAAGCGATCGAGAAGGCCGTCGGTATCTACGAGGAGCCGCCCACCGAGGGCATGGCGGTCGAGACCTACTGGGACGACCTCTGGCTGAGCGCCGACGACTGGGCCGAGGCCTTCTCCGCGCCCGAACCCGGAACCCCGCACAACGAGGCGCGCGAGCAGATCTGGGAGGAGCTCGTCACGATCCTCCTCGACAAGATGGACGTGACCGAGGAGGACGAGGACGAGGGCGGGTTCTCGCCCGCGATGTTCCGTCGCTCGCTGCGTCAGAACAAGGAACTGGTCACCACCCTGAACCGCGCGTGGCCCATGCTCGACGCCACCGACCTCGTCGGCGACCTCTGGACCGTCCCCGCCTACCTGCGCCTGTGCGCGCCCTGGCTCGCCCCGGAGGACGTCAAGAGGCTCCAGCGCGCGGACGCCCAGGCCTGGACGGTCTCCGACCTCCCGCTCCTCGACGGCGCCCGCCGGCGCCTCGGCGACCGCGAGGCCGCCGTCCGCAAGCGCCGTCACGACGCCGCGCTCGCCGCCGAACGCGCGCGCATGGCCGACGTCATCGACCACATCCTGGAGGCCGACGAGGACGGCGAGGGCGCCGTCAC
>NZ_JBFBDY010001317.1:0-1151 GCF_040683475.1 Kitasatospora sp. NPDC093558
GCCACGCTGATGACGAGTTCCTCGGCGATCTCCGCGTTGGAGAGGCCTCGCCCGACCAGGATCAGCACCTCGCGTTCGCGTTCGGTGACGCTCGATCATCGCCGGGCCCCCTTCCGTGCGTTGCCGCGTCCGGGCTGCCACGTGCGCAGCCGCAGGCTGTTCCCCACCACGAGCAGCGAGCTGAGCGACATCGC
Source organism: Kitasatospora sp. NPDC093558 (assembly GCF_040683475.1). Classification (NCBI taxonomy): domain Bacteria; kingdom Bacillati; phylum Actinomycetota; class Actinomycetes; order Kitasatosporales; family Streptomycetaceae; genus Kitasatospora; species Kitasatospora sp. NPDC093558. Next base: position 195 of record NZ_JBFBDY010001317.1, read on the forward strand.
GACCGCCGCCAGCATCGGGTTCAGCAGCCCGACGGCCGCCAGCGGGATGAGCACGACGTTGTAGCCGAACGCCCACAGCAGGTTCGCCCGGATCGTGCCGAGCGTGCGGCGGGCCAGCCGGACGGCGTCCACCACGGCCTCGATGTCGCCGCGCACCAGCGTCAGCCCGGCGGCGCCGATCGCGGCGTCGCTGCCCGAGGCCAGCGCGACCCCGAGGTCCGCCGAGGCCAGCGCCACCGCGTCGTTGACGCCGTCGCCGACCACGGCCGTCGTCCGCCCGGCGGCCTTCAGCTCGGCCACCACCTCGGCCTTGCGCTCGGGTGAGGCCGAGGAGTGCACCCGCTCGATGCCGAGCTCGCCGGCCACCGCCCGGGCCGCTCCGGGGCCGTCACCGGTGAGCAGGACGGTCTCCAGGCCCATCCCGCGCAGCCGGTGCAGCGCCCGCCAGCTGCCGGAGCGCACCGTGTCGCCGACGGCGAGGACGGCCGCCGCCCGTCCGTCCAGCTCCACGACCACCGCCGTACGGCCCGCCTCCCCGGCCGCCGTCACCGCGTCCGCGAGTTCCGGCGGCAGGGCGACGGCATCCGGCCGGACCACCCGGACCGCCCGCCCCTCGACCGTCCCGGCCACGCCGACCCCGGCCGTGGCCCGGAAGCCGCCCACTTGAGGCAACTCCTTGTACCGCTCCCGGGCGGCGTTCGCGACGGCCCGCCCGATCGGGTGCTCCGACCGGTGCTCGACCGCACCGGCCAGCCGCAGCACCTCGGCCCCGTCCTCGTCCCCGGCCGCCGTGACGGCCGTGAGCTGCATCCGCCCGGTGGTCAGCGTCCCCGTCTTGTCCAGCACCACCGTGTCGATCCGCCGCAGGCTCTCCAGCACCTCCGGTCCGCGCACCAGGACGCCGAGTTCCGCGCCGCGCCCGGTCGCCGCGAGCAGGGCCGTCGGCGTGGCCAGGCC
>NZ_JBFBDY010001318.1:0-1151 GCF_040683475.1 Kitasatospora sp. NPDC093558
GCCCTGATCTCCCGGCGGGTGAACTCGTACGGCAGCTCGGCGAGCCAGTCGTCCGCCGGTTCGATCAGCGCGAAGCCGAGCCGCTGCGCCAGGCGCGCGCCCGCGACCGGCCCGCCGTACCAGTGCACCGGGCCCGCCGTCGCGTCCCCGGCCGCGTCCTCCGCTGCCAGGACCCGCATCCCGCGACCGGCCGCGTCGACGGCCAGCAGCTCCATCGAGGACGTCCGCCGACCGGGCCTGACCAACACCGCACCCCTCCTCCGCTCGGCAAAGCCGCCAGGCTAGCCCTGCCGCGCCCGCGGCCGCAGCCGGTTTCGGGCGGCGCTGCACGGGGACGAACGGGCCTGCGGGCAGGACGGTTTGTTCGTTCGCTGACCGGCCGCGCCGGCCGACGCGAGCGTTCCGCTGGCGCCGCTGCTGCGTCGGGGGGAGACAGTGGGTCATGTGGTTCACCTGCGGATTCCGGCAGCAGCGGTGTCGGTCCTGAGGCAGCGTCACCGGGTCAGGCCGGGGGCAGCCAACTGTTGTCAATTTCATCAGTATTACTCAACAATCCGGGCATTTGGGCCGGTTGTCGGTGGTGGGCGGTACGGTCGCCTGGTGATCGTGACGCAGGCGTACCGCTTTGCGCTCGACCCGACGGATCGTCAGGTCGTCGCGTTGCTGCGGCATGCCGGGGCGGTCCGGGTGGCCTACAACTGGGCGCTCGCGCGGGTCAAGGCGAATCTGTCCCAGCGTGAGGCGGAGAGGTCCTACGGTGTTGAGGACCTGACGCCTGCGTTCGGCTGGTCGATGTACTCCCTGCGCAAGGCATGGAACCAGGCCAAGAACGACGTCGCGCCGTGGTGGGCGCAGTGCTCCAAGGAGGCGTACGCCACCGGCCTGGAGCAGCTCGCCACGGGGCTGAAGAACTGGTCCGACTCCAGGAGCGGCAGGCGCAAGGGGCGCCCGATGGGCTTCCCGCGCTTCAAGTCGAAGCACAGGGCCGTCAAGTCCTGCCGGTTCACCACCGGTGCCATCCGCCTGGACGGGCGCACGCACGTCGTGCTGCCCGTGCTCGGCCGGATCAAGACGCACGAGTCCACCCGCAAACTGGCCCGCAGGATCGAGGCCGGAACCGCGCGGATCAAGTCCGCGACCGTGCGCCTGGA
>NZ_JBFBDY010001319.1:0-1150 GCF_040683475.1 Kitasatospora sp. NPDC093558
GTTGTTGACGGCCTTCGCGAGCTGTTCCGCCTGTTCGGCGACATCCAGAAGGAGTCGGCGGACTTCGCTGTCCTGGTGGAGGGCGAGCAGCGGAAGGGGGATGGCGTCATGGATCACGTCCTCGACGACGGAGGACTGGGTGCCGTAGACCACGCCGAAGGTCTCGACCTGCAGCGGGTAGTCGGCCGGAAGTTGGCCGTCCTCCCGCAAAGCGCTGATCTGGTCGAGCAGGATGCTGGTCTCGAAGCCGTCGGTGCTCTGGCGGGTGGGTGCAAGGAGGGCTTCCAGGCCGCGCCAGGCCGCCTTGCCCTGGGTGTGGCGGCGCGGCCTGCGCTCGGGCAGGGCAGAGGCCGACTTCTTCGCGGGCACGGTGAACGTCCAGGCAGTGTGCGGCTCCAGCTCGGGCATGGGGCTGAGCCGGTCGCCGGCACCGATGACCACCCGGGCGACTTTCAGCCCGCCGCTCTCGTCCTGGTGCGGGATGAGCCGGATCCGCCGGGCCTGCCAGGTCCAGAGGTCGAGGAGGCCCTCCGCCGCGCGTGATGTCCACCCTGGGCCGTGCGGGCCGCGTTTCCATTGCGGACTGCCGAAGCGGCCGGGCGGGGTGATCGGGAGGTTCAACAGGAGGGTCTCGTACAGGGTCCGACCGGTGGGGACGATCACCCCGAGCTGGCCGAGCGGACCGGTGGGGTTCCCCGTCGTCTTGCCCGCCTTGACCTCGGGGTCGCCGACAACTCCGGTCTTGATCGCCGCCGTGTCCCAGCAGTGGGCGTGCAGGAGCCAGTGGGCGGCCTGGGCCGGCGTCAGGTCGAGCGGGTCGGCGTCGGTGCGACTGGCGAACAGCGGGACGTTGTTGCCGCTCGCCGCGGTCGCGACCAGGGCAGCGGAGCCCTTCGTCTCGTCCTTGGCAGTCCGTAGCCCGGCGACCTGCCCGAACGGAGCCACGGAATCGAAGAGGTCGAACTGAGCGCGGTGGCTGTCGAGGTAGACGAAGAGCCGTTCCCGCTCGTCCTCTGTGAACCCGCCCGTCTGGGCTAGGCGCTCGCCCTGTTCCGAAAGGTCCTGGGGGAGGCCTGTCGCGTCGGCGACGACGGGCAGCAGGACCTGACGCAGGACAGCCGGAAGCTGGGTGGAGAACTCGACGACGAGG
>NZ_JBFBDY010001320.1:0-1144 GCF_040683475.1 Kitasatospora sp. NPDC093558
GGGGTGGGCGTAACCGGGCACTAGTCCGGGCGGGCGGCCCCGGCGGCCGCGGCCCTCGCCCACGGCCTCCTCGCAGGCCCCCGCACCGTGCTCGTGCCCGACCCGCCGAAGGCCGTCGCCGACCCCTGGCAGCGCTACCTCGTACGGGTCGGTCCCGCCCCCGACCCCGGCGACGGCGCCGAGACGCTCCGGGTGGCCGGCGTCAGCCTGGCCGCGGTCGCGGCCGACGGCGTCCGTGCCGTGGCCGCCGTCCTGTCGCTCACCTCGTCCTCCGGCCAGGCCTCGGCGGCCGCGAGCACGACCACGGACAAGCTCGTCGACAGCGTCCGGCGCCACGGCGGCGACCTGTGGGCCGTGTTCGCCGAACTCGGCTACCCGGTCACCCGACCGCCGGCGGCGCCCGTCCCGGGAGGCGGGGACGACTGGTGGGTCGGCTTCGCCGCGAGCGACGTCTCGGTCTTCGCCGCCGGCATCTGCTGCATCAGCGTCAACTGCCCGCCCAGGTGCTGACCGGCACCGGCGGCAGGTGAGGGAAGGAACCGGACCGGATGGACTCCGAACAGGCACCGGCCGGAACCCGCCGGTGGATCCGCTCCGCCCGGGTGCAGGACGCCGCGCTGGCCGTCGCGGTCATCGTCCCCGAGGCGTTCTTCTTCGGTGACCCGATCGCCCCCGGCACCAGCTGGCCCGCGCGGTTCGTGCTCGCCGCCTTCGCCCTGCCGGAGGCCGTCGCCCTGCTGTTCCGGCGGCGGTGGCCCATGGCGGTGTACCTCGCCGTCTGGGCCCTCGCCGCCGGCGCGAGCGTGCTCACGATCCTCACCGACTTCCACTTCACGCCGTACTTCGGCATCCTCGTCGCGCTGTACACGGTGGCCCGGGAGTGCCGCCGCCCGGCCGCCCTCACCGCCCTGGCCCTCGCGGCCGTCCCCACCGGCCTCGACACCGCGGACATCCTGACCAGCCTCGGCGCACCCGGCTACCGGACGGCCGCGCTCGTCACGGCGCTCGCGTTCTACCTACCGCTCACCGTCGCCGCCTGGGGCGTCGGCCGCTGGAGCCGGGCCACCGCCGCCGCGGCCGCGCACGACCGCCTCGCCCTCGCCCGCGCCCGCCAGGCCGTCACCCACGAACGCGGCCGGATCGC
>NZ_JBFBDY010001321.1:0-1142 GCF_040683475.1 Kitasatospora sp. NPDC093558
CGGGCCGGAAGCCGTCCGGCACGGCCCGTCCCGGGTAGTACTGGTCCTGGAGGCGGTTCCAGGTCCCGTCCTTGATCACCTCGTCGAGGCCCTTGTTGAGCGCGGCGAGCAGCTCCGGCCGGTCCTGCGCGACGGCGAAGGCGGTCGGCGACGGGCTGAGCTGCTTCTGGGCGAGCACCACCTTGCCGCCGCTGTCGTTGGCGCTCTTCTCGCCGATCTCGGCGGGGGAGATCCAGGCCTCGGCGGTCCCGGTCTTCAGCTGGTTGAGCGCGCTGTTGTAGTCCGGGACACGCACCGGGTTGAGGCCGTGCTTGGTGGCGTAGTCGTCCTGGACGGTGCCCTGGACGACGACGACCCGCTTGCCCGCCAGCTGGTCGAAGGTGGTGACGGACGACCCGGCCGGCACGTCGAGCCCGAAGTACCCGAAGTCGTACCCGTTCGTGAACGCCACCGTCTTCTTGCGGGCCTCCGTCACGGTGATGGACGAACTGCCCACGTCGAACTTGTGGTTGGCGACCTGGGACAGCAGGGCGGAGAAGTCGGTGGAGGCGAACTGCACCTTCAGTCCGGCCTTGGCGGCGACGGCGGCGAAGAGGTCGTTGTCGAAACCGGTGAACTTGCCGTCCTTGAGGAAGACGTTCGGCGGCGCGTCGGACAGCGTGCCGACGTGGAGCGTCCCCGGCTCGGCGAGCTGATACGGGTTGTCGGCGGACTTGGTGCCGGACGACGCGCTGCTGCCGCACGCGGTGAGGGGCACGAGGGAGACGAGGGCAGCGAGGGCGGCGACGAGGACCCGGCGCGGGCGCATGGAGGCTCCAGGAAGGCGGTGACGGCGACGGAGGGCGAGGGCCGGCGTTTGGTGCCGGAACGGACTGCCGCGGCCAGGCCAGGCTCGGCCGTTCACGGCCTGCCCGGGTCGGTCGCGGGCCTCACCGCGTCGGTCGAACAAGTGACCTGATCAATATCCGCCATGATCGTTGCCGAGGTGTTGCGGCGGCATGAAAGCCGCCCGGGTGGTTCGTCACAGCTCCCGGCGCATCAGGACGCACATCGTCTCGTAGCGGCGGATCGATCCGTCAGGCGCTTCCTCGTCCCAGGCGTCGGGTTCACGGCCGTACGCGACGTAGCCCAGGCGCTCGTAC
>NZ_JBFBDY010001322.1:0-1142 GCF_040683475.1 Kitasatospora sp. NPDC093558
GCTTCGTCCAGGACCGCACTGGGCCGCGGAGCATCCGCCGGCTTGGGCGCCGGCTTGGGCGTCGGCCTTGCCGGTGTGGCAGGGGTGGGCTTCGCTGGTGCGGTGGGGTGTGCGTCCTCGCGCTTCGGCGAAGGTTGGGTGGGGCCTTCTGCGGGAGCAGGTGTGTGGCGGTCGTTGCGGTCCGGAGGGTTCTGAGGGTCCGTCATCGCTCGAGGTCCGTGGCGTTGATGGCCTCGTTCGGGGCGTCGTCGGCTCGGTGGGCCGGGTGTGGGGCGGGCTCGCGCCGGCGCCAGTCCTCGGGGATGACGGTTTCCAGGATGTCGTCGACGGTGATGACGCCGAGGATCTGGTCCTGGTGGTCGACGACGGGCACGGTGAGGAGGTTGTAGTCGGTCATCAGCAGGGCGACGTCCTCGACGTCGGTGTCCGGTACTACCCGGACCGGTTCGGTGACCATGACCTGTTCCAGGCGGGCGCCCGGATCGGCCTGCAGCAGGGTGACCAGGGTCGCGGTGCCGATCAGCCGGGTTCCGTCCCGGACGACGTGGACGCTGGTGAGGGCCTCGGGCTGCAGGGTCCGGGCCGCCCGGACGAGGCCGAGCACCTCGTTGACAGTGGCGTCCGGGGGTGCGGTGAGGATGTCGAGGGCCATCAGGCCTCCGGCGCTGGAGGGGTTGAAGCCCATCAGGGTGAGGACCTTGGTGCGCTGGCCGGCCGGCAAGGCGTCGAGTACCGGCTGGCGGCGGTTCTGCGGGAGGTCGTTGATCGCGTCGGCGGCGTCGTCCGCGCGCATGCGACCCAGCACCTCGGCGATCTCGCGGTCGCTTTTCTCCGCGAGCAGGCGCGTCTGCGAGTCGGGCTCCAGCTCCTCGAAGACGTCCGCCTCCAGCTCGGGATCGGCGTGGACGGTCTGCAGGATCTCGTGCGATTCGGTGCGGTTGGCGTCCTCCAGCAGGTCCGCCAGGTCGGCCGGCTTGAGCCGGGCCAAGCGCCCGAACGGACCGCGCACGCGCGCCGACTGGGCGTGGCCGATGAGCGGTTCGAAGGACTTCCAGTCCCGCCACTGCGGCTCGCTCTCACCGGCGAGGAAGCCGAACAGGCGGGGGCGGTGCGGGTGGGTGTCCAGACGGTCGACCACCCAG
>NZ_JBFBDY010001323.1:0-1142 GCF_040683475.1 Kitasatospora sp. NPDC093558
GTCGCGCACACGCTCGAAGATGCCCAATCAACGCACAATCGGAGCAACTTCGAGCACTCGATTCCAACCCGATGCGGAAGGACTCCCCCATGACCAGACGCCCCCTGCGGGCCGCGTCCGCCCTGCTGTGTACGACGCTGATCGTCACCGGCTCCGCTCTCACCGTGACGCCCGCCGCCGCCAACGACGGCACGACCGCTCCGGCCGCCAACTACTCGGCCGCCGCCAGTCCGCAAGGACCGATCGCCGCCGCCCCGCCGATGGGCTTCAACAACTGGGCCCGCGCGACCTGCACCCCGCAGGCGCCGCTCGACGGCTCGCCGCAGCTCGGCTACTCGTTCCAGCAGTACATGGAGGACAACGCCAAGGGCCTGTCCGACGCCGGCCTGATCGCCGCCGGGTACAAGACCGTCACGGTCGACGACTGCTGGATGTACCGCAACGGCTCCGGCTACCTGCACGGCGCGGCCAACTGGGGCTCGCGCACCGACGTCCGCGACACCACCAAGCAGCCCGGCTTCGACTACGAGCTGACCGCCTACGGCGACTACCTGCACGGCCTGGGCGCCAAGTTCGGCATCTACGAGACCTCCGGCACCCACACCTGCTCGACCGTCGCACCCACCTCGCCCAACCTGGCCAACGGCAGCGAGTACTACGAGCAGAACGACGCCGGCTCCTTCGTCTCCTGGGGAGTCGACGCGCTCAAGTACGACAACTGCGGGCAGCAAGAGCCGATGCGCACGCTCGACAGCCGCATGGCGGGCTACCTCGCCGGCGCCGTCACCGACGCCAACAACGCCGGCACCCCCACGCCGAACGTCATGTTCAACATCTCGGCCCCCGCCGCCTACGGCAACGGCTCCACCAAGTTCGACGCGATGACCTGGGTGCGCGGCCTCGGCCAGCTCTGGCGGGTCGGCCCGGACATCTACAACGACTACGACAACGGCGCCACCGACCCGTGGAACCAGCCCCTCGGCGTGCAGTCCTCGTACAACTTCGGCGCGTACCAGAGCTTCGACAACTCCCTGGAGCTCGGCCGCTACCAGGAGCCGGGCAACTGGAACGACGCCGACATGCTGCTCATCGGCGACAACGGCATGACCACCGCCGAGGAGCGCAGCCAGATGTCGCTGTTC
>NZ_JBFBDY010001324.1:0-1141 GCF_040683475.1 Kitasatospora sp. NPDC093558
GCTCGGCCTCGCGCTGCGCCTGCACCGCGGCCTGATCGGCGGCTTCGCGACGGCCCTCCTGCTGCTCGGCGCGATGTACGGCTCGCTGCTCGGCGACGCCGACTCGATGCTCGACGGCGTCGACCGGATCCGGGAGGCCGTCGCCCGCATCGGCGGGCACACCTTGTCCGACTCCTTCGCCGCGCTGACGATGCTCGTGGTGGCCGTCGTCGGCGCCGTCTACGCCGTCCTCGCGATGCTGCGCCCGCGGGCCGAGGAGACGGCCGGGCGGGTCGAGCCGGTGCTCGCGACCGCCGTGTCCCGGGCCGCCTGGCTGGGCGGGCACGTAACGGCGGCGCTGATCGGCTCGACGGCGGTGATGCTCGCGGCGGGCGTCGGCTTCGGGATCGCGGGGGCCGCGTCCACCGGCGACGGGGGCGAGTTCCTCCGGCTGACCGGCGCCGCCCTCGCGTACGCGCCCGCGCAGTGGGTGACGGTCGGCTTCGCCGCGGCCGTGTACGGCTGGCTGCCCCGGGCCGGCGCGCTGGCCTGGCTGCTGCCGGCGTACGGCTTCGTGATCGGCTACCTCGGGCCGCTGCTGGAGTTCCCGAAGGTCCTCGACCGGCTCTCGCCGTTCGGCCACGTGCCGAGGCTGCCGGCGGCGGGCATGGACTGGACGCCGCTCGCCGTGCTCACCCTCGTCGCGGCGGCGCTGATCGCCCTCGGACTGGCCGGCTTCCGGCGCCGCGACCTGGACCCGGACTGATCACACGGACCCTTCAACCACTTCTTCTGGCAAAGGAGTTGCCAAGCAACAGGCAGCGACGCCGCCGACTGTCAAGCCTCCCGGGGAGGAGGTCGCGTGCCGATTGCGTGCGATCCGGGTCCCCTTCGCCGGGGGACGCGCGGTGGACGTCTGGCGTAGCCGGTGGGCGGCGACGGGACGTGCGGGAAAGCGGCCGCCTAAGGTCGCCCACGGAGAGCCGCGAGCGACCGGGGGCAGGCGGCCTCCCTACCGAGCTTCTTCCGTGCGATGCCGACCTTTGTCTGGGGGACCATCATGTCCGAGCACGAAGGAACACCCGCCGCTTCCGCCGCCGCCTCACGCCTCGGCCGCCGCCGCCTGCTGCGCGCGGGCCTCGGCGCCGGCGGCGCCCTGGCC
>NZ_JBFBDY010001325.1:0-1141 GCF_040683475.1 Kitasatospora sp. NPDC093558
CTTCGAACCGTCCGAACCAGGCGCAGCCGACCGCGCAGAGCCGTCCGCGCTGCGCCCGGCCGGGGACCCGGCGGAGGTGGTCGAGCGGCTGCGGGCCGTGCTCCGGCAGCACGCTGAGCGCCGCGGCGCGGAAGCGGAGATGCCGCCGCCCGTCACCGAGGAGCAGCTCGCCGCTGCCGAGCGCCACCTCGGCCGGCCGCTGCCGGCGGACCTGCGGGCGCTCTACCTGGAGGCCGACGGGGATGGCGACAGTGAGGCGCTAGCCGGGTACGGCTGGCTGTCGCTCAGCGGGGCCTTGTCCGAGCGCGACGATTTCATCGGCGTGCCGACCTGGTTTGGCTGGGAGCTCGACTGGCGCAAGGTGGTCTTCGACGCCGACCCGCCGAACACGGTGCGCCGTTGCTCGGGGCATCCGGGCTGGCTTCCGTTCGCCACCTGGTTCGACGGCAACTTCTTCGCCGTTGACCTCGCGCCGGCCGCGGGCGGCCGCCCCGGTCAGGTGATCGAGGTCGGCCGGGACTTCAACGAGGGCCCGCGCTACGTGGCTTCCTCCGTCACAGCCTGGCTCGGCCAGGCCCTGGGCCTGCCGGATCCCCACGCCCCGCAGCAGTCGGCGAACAGCTCGCGCAAGCTGGTGGTCTCCGTCCTGGACGAGCACCTCACGCCGGATGTCCAGGCGATCCATCTCAACGACGCGCCCTCACCCGTCGACCTCGTCCCGGTCTCCGCCACCCCGCACCTGCGACGCCTGCACCTCAACCGCTGCGCCACCACCGACCTGTCACCCGTAGCAGCACTCCCCATCGAAGACCTGGCCATCGACCTCGCCTCCGAAGCCGACCTCATCCCGCTCGTCGGCCACCCGCACCTGGCCTCACTCGCCGTCGGCTCCCAGACCCCGATCGACCTCGCCCCGCTGCGCACCCTCCCTGCGCTGCGCTGCCTTGACCTGTCGCGGTGTCCGACACCGGACTTGGCGTTGCTTGCCGATCTCCCCGACCTGCGCTACCTCGCCCTGTCCGCCACCCAGTGGACAGCCTTGATCGCCGCTGGCCGCCTTCCCGCCCACCTTGCAGCCGCTCGCCTGGCCGGAGCCCCGCCCCTCACCGCCGCCCTCGACCTGCTCGCTGCCCTCGGCACC
>NZ_JBFBDY010001326.1:0-1140 GCF_040683475.1 Kitasatospora sp. NPDC093558
GCCAGCCCGGGCCGTCGAACGCGACGGCGTCGAGTTCGTGCTCGCCATGTTCGTCAACGTGGACGGCAGGCCGTGCTGCAAGCTGGTGCCGGCCGCCGCCGTGCCCCGGCTGCTCGCCGACGGGGTCGGGTTCGCGGGCCACGCGGTGGGGTCGATCGGGCAGTCGCCGGCCGACCCGGACGTGGTCGCCGTCCCCGACGTCACCAGCTACAGCGTCCTGCCGTGGCGGACCGGACTGGCGGTCGTCCAGTGCGACCCGCACGTCAACGGCGCGCCCTGGCCGTACGCGCCCCGGGTGATCCTGCGCCGGGCGCTCGCCGAACTCGCCGGGCGGGGCATGGTCCTGAAGGTCGGCGCCGAACCGGAGTACTTCCTGCTCCGGCGGACGGCCGACGGCGCCATCGCGGTCGCCGACCCGGAGGACACCGGCGCCCGGCCCTGCTACGACGCCCGCGGCCTGGGCCGCTCGCTGGGCCACGCGGCGCAGGTGAGCCGCGCCCTGGGCCGCCTCGGCTGGGGCAACTACTCCAACGACCACGAGGACGCCCACGGCCAGTTCGAGCACAACTTCGACTACGCCGACGCCCTGGTCACCGCGGACCGCGTGGTGCTCTTCCGGTACCTCGTGCAGATGCTGGCGGGGGACGCCGGGCTGATCGCCAGCTTCATGCCCAAGCCCTTCGGCCACCTCACCGGCAGCGGCCTGCACCTGCACCTGAGCCTGTGGGGCACTGGCGGCGAGGAGCTGTTCCGGGACGAAGGGGACGGGCGGGGCCTGGGCGTCTCGGCGCTGGGCTACGCGTTCATCGGCGGCATCCTGGCCCACGCCCCCGGGGTGGTCGGCTTCACGTGCCCGACCGTCAACTCCTACAAGCGGCTCGGGGCCAGGGGCGACACGGCCTCCGGCTCCAGCTGGGCGCCGACCTACGCCACGTACGGCGGGAACAACCGCACCCAGCTGCTGAGGGTGCCGGCACCGGGCCGGGTCGAGGCGCGCTGCGTCGACTCCTCGGCGAACCCCTACCTGGCGACGGCCGCGCTGCTGGCGGCGGGCCTGGACGGCGTCGACGGGTCGGTGGACCCGGGCCCGCCCAACGAGGCCGACCTGGAGGCGAGCGCGGCGCCGACGGGCGGTGCACC
>NZ_JBFBDY010001327.1:0-1137 GCF_040683475.1 Kitasatospora sp. NPDC093558
ACTCGTCCCTGTGTCTGTTGAGTCGTCCGGAAGTCTCCCGGAGTTCTGCGGGCTTCGTCACGGAGTCGTCCCGAACTCGCCGCCGGCAGCCGACTGATTGCCGCCGACTGATTGCCGCCGACTGATTGCCGCCGACTGATTGCCGCCGACTGATTGCCGCCGACTGTCCACGGCCGGCTGTCCGCCGCAGGCCATCCGCCGGGACGCCGCCGGGAGCCCGTCAGGAAGGCGTCACGAGGAGGACGGGCGGCGCGCGGAGTCCCGGCGGGCGATGACGTCGATCAGCTCGCTGACCGTGTCCAGGCCCTCCGGCGAGAGGTTGACCGCCCGCAGCGCCAGGCTGCGCACGCCCGCGTCGCGCAGCGCGCCGAGCAGCGCGAGCTCCTTGGCGATCTCGGCGCCCTGCCGCTCGTCGAAGAAGTAGGCGGGCGGCACCTGGAAGAAGCGGGCCAGCGCCTCCAGGTGACGCTTGGTCGGGTTGTCCCGGCGCCCGGTGCGCAGCTGCCACAGGTAGGTGGTGGAGAAGGACTCCCCGGTCGCCTCGCGGCAGGCCCGGGCCACCTCCTCGTTGGTGTACTGCTCGCGGTCCGGCCGGCGGACCGTCTGGAACAGCGCCTCGATCTTGGCCGCGAGCCCGGACGTGTCGACCGGCCCGTCCCCGCGGGGCGACTCCGCCATGGCAACCCCTCTCCCGCCCGTGACCTCCGTGCCTCAGCCTGGGTGAACGGAGGAGACCCTGCGCGATCACCATAGCTCAAGGGAATGAGCCGGAGTGGATGCGGTGCGCCAACTCTTCCATGCCAGTTGACCGGTGAGGTGACGGGTGCCATCCTGGCCGACCCGACCGCCGGCCCTGGGAGGTTCGTGAACGACGCCGCGAACAACACCGCGAACGACGCCGCTAACGACCCCGCGAACAACACCCCCGCACCACCCCACCGCACCGTACGCCTCGGCCCCCTGTGGCGGGGAACGGGATGGGCGCTCGGCAGCGTCACCGGCCTCCTGCTGGCCGTCGCCCTCGGCGAGAGCGGCACCGCCGACCGCCTCGGCGCCGGCCCGTGCCTGCTGCTCGTCGCCGCCGCCGTCACCGCCGTCGCGCTGCCCGTCCCGTACACCTTCCGGCTGCGCGCCGCC
>NZ_JBFBDY010001328.1:0-1137 GCF_040683475.1 Kitasatospora sp. NPDC093558
CCAGACCGGCGAGCTCGTCGACGGCCGCCTCGGCCCGCTGCGGGTCCGCCGCGGTGTCGCGGACCACCACGTCGAGCGGCCGCCCGCCGATCCCTCCGGCGTCGTTGACCTCGCGCACGGCCAACTCGATGCCGGCGAGCAGGTGGTGGCCCGCCTCGGCCCAGCCGGGACGGCTCAGCGGGGCGAGCACGCCGATCAGGACGGACGGCGACGGTGGCGTGGTCATGCGGTGGGCCCCCTGTGGCGATGCGGTTGCGGCTCGCCCGGGTCCGTGGATCCAGTGGTCGCCCGGGTTCGCGAGCGATCTTCCCACCCGAACCGCCGTTCTCGACAGAGCAATGCCCGACCGAGCCGGGCCGACCGTACGCATGCGCAGGTCGGCCCGGCCGGCGGTTCCGTACGCCCAGCGCCTACCAGGCGGCCCCGGCGTACGGGCGGGACCACAGCGACACCTGCAGCGTGACGGCCTTGAACCACGCCTGGTGCATCGCCTCGACCTCCTCCTCCGGGTGCCCCTTGGCCGCGAGGAACGGCCGCATCGTCGCCGTGATCGGGTAGATGAACGCGATCATGTAGCGCAGCGGGATGTGCGGGACGGACCGCGCGCCGTCGGTGGCGTTCTTCTTCGCCGCCGTGTGGCGCAGCGCGATCTCCTCCTGCTGGGCGAGCCAGCGGGCGTCGTACGGGCGGGTGCAGGTGTCGGCGATCCACTGGCCGAAGCGGCGGCGGACGGCGGCCAGGTACTCGGTGACGGGCGCGCCTTCGGGGGTGGAGAAGTAGGCGAGCAGGTGAGGGTGGGAGCCGACGAAGCCGTACCAGACGTCGAGGATCCGCTCGGTCTGGTCCGCGAGGACTTCGCCGGCGAGCTTGAGCGCGGTGACGTCCGCGTCGGAGAACAGGGTCGCCGCGGCGAGGCCTTCGAAGTCGCCGCCGGTGACCGGGGAGGTGGGCAGCGTGGGGTCGTCGTAGCGGTAGCCGGGAATGGGCGCAGGCGTCATGGCCGTCCTCTGGTCCTTGAACCGGTGAACTCGAATTAGGAGTCCTAACTACCGCGAAGCTACCAACGCGCCGACGCGCCGCGCAAGGGCCTGAACGGCGGCCGTGGTGGGTGAGTTGACGTATGATCAGCGGGAGGCG
>NZ_JBFBDY010001329.1:0-1134 GCF_040683475.1 Kitasatospora sp. NPDC093558
CAGGAAGTCGACCCCGCCGACTTCCCGCTCCGCGCGGCCCCGCCGACCCGCACCGGGGCGGCGGGGCTCCCGGCCGCTTCCCCGCAACTGCCTTCCGGGGACTGGCGGGGAGCGTCATTCCACGTGCGGCATGCGGGGCCGGCTGTCGGCGATCCCGCGCGGGTCGGAACGGACTCCCGGCGTTTGTATGGCATCTCCGCCGTCCGGGTCGACTTCACCGTGTGTCCACCGCCGAGGCACGGGCGCCGGTGCGCACCGGAGGAATGATCCACCGAGATCCATTCGTATGCGATCCGAGTGTGGGAGTTCCTGTGAAGATGCGTGTTCTGACACGGGCCGCCGTGGTCGCGGCCTCCGTGGTGGCGTTGACGGCGACCGAGGCGAGCGCCGCTGTCTACACCCCGGTCACCAACCCGTCGTTCCTCCAGCCCTATGTCGACCCCGTCGGCGCGGACGCCTTCCTGCGCATCAACCTCGACAGCAACGCCATCCCGGGATGGCGGGTCTTCAAGGGCAACGTCGACGTCTACGGGCGGGCAGCGGCGAAAACCACCAACGGCTCGCAGGCCGTCGATCTGAACGGGGACACCCCCGGCGGCATCGAGCAGGCGATTCCCACCGACCCCGGGGCCGACTTCCGCGTCTTCTTCCGGGTCCGCGTCAACGACCACCCCTTCTGCGTGGCCAACGCGAAGGGCGTCCTCCAACAGGTCCGGGTCGGCTTCGCCGGCGCGTTCGTCCGCACGACCATCGATGTGGCCGCCGCCGACGACCCCGGCCCGTTCCGCAACTGGGCCCAGGTGAACGTCACCCTCACCGCCCTCGAACCCATCAGCCGTCTCCAGTTCAGCTCCGACGTCCCCGGCGCCTGCGGGGCACTCATCACGGACATCCGCGTCGTCCAGGCCTGAGCCACCGGCAACAGCCGGAACCAGCGGATACCGGCGCACTCGGCCGGGTTGGCGCCGCCCGCGCCGCCGGCTTTCCGGTCACCGTCGCGGGCCCGCGGGTTTCGCCCGGCTCGACTGAACCCTGCACAGAAAGTCGGCCCCGCCGGCTTTCCACTCTCCTCAAGCCGGTTCGGCGCCGCCCCTCCGCAGTGGCGGCGCCGACAAGGAAACGCCCCGAACCTCT
>NZ_JBFBDY010001330.1:0-1131 GCF_040683475.1 Kitasatospora sp. NPDC093558
AGGTCGGAGAGCGGATCGGTGCCGATGGTGTGGAAGGGCGCGGTGGTGCCGTCGCCGAAGGCGAGGGTGCCGGCGTCGGCGTGGCCGACGACGTGGGCGTTGGTCAGGAGGAAGCCGTCGTCCGTGAAGACCACGGCGGAGCCGAGCGCGGTGGAGAACCAGCCGTCCCGGCCGCGCCGGGGCACCTGGAGGGCGGCGACCCTGGGGGTCACGGCCGCCGCCACCGTGGTCACGATGCGCGAGTAGGAGTCCAGGGCCTCCGAACCGTCCTCGGTGGCTCGGCCCGGCCCTGGGATTGTGTCGGCCACGATGCTGCCCCTTCCGCTGGTGCGGGTTCTCCCAGGTGGCAACAACGCGGAGCCGTCCGGGCTTCCGCCACAACCGTTCCCGCTCGCGCTACTCCAGCGAGCCGCTCAGCAGCGCCGCCGCCGCGCAGGTGGAGGGGGCGGGGCCGCTCGCCGGCTGGCCGACCTGGCGGCAGGTGACGGTGACGGTGAGTTTCTGCTTCTCACCGATGAGGATCGGCGAGGCCCAGTGGAAGTCCTGCTCGCGGAAGTTCTCCAGGGCGGGCGCGAGCAGCGGGGCGTCGCCGACGGCGATGGTGATCGACCCGGAGTCGCCCTGCGGGTTCTCCAGGACGAGGTCGGTCAGCCGCAGCGTCTTGCCGTCCGGCACCTGGTAGGTCTCGGTGTGGGTGGAGCCGGCCGGGGCGGTGGCCTTGAGCCGCTGGGAGAACAGCGCCGCCCCCGGCGCGGGCACCAGCCCGGTGCCGGGCGTCACCGCCGGATGCGGCGAGGCCGTTCCCGCCCCCGAGGCCGCCTGCTGCGCGGCCTGTTGGGCGGCCGTGGCGGCGCCCTGGGCGTCGGCGGCCTTCTGCTTGGCCTCCGCCGCCTGCGACTGCGCGGCCGCGACCGGACTGGCCACGGCGTTCTTCGCGGTCGAGCGCACGGCCGGCTTCAGCAGCCCGAACCAGGCCGCCGCGAGCGCCCCGGCCAGCGCCACCACCGCGATCGCCGCCTTCAACAGGCCCTTGGGCAGGACCGGTTGCTGGAGGTAGGTGCCGTCCAGCGCGATCGGCTCGCCCTCCTGCGGGGTCACGACCACCTGGAACGCGTGCGGCACCGCCGTGCC
>NZ_JBFBDY010001331.1:0-1129 GCF_040683475.1 Kitasatospora sp. NPDC093558
GACTGCGCGACCACCCGGGTGGTGGTCGGGGTCAGCGGCTCACTGGGCAGCCTCGCGGCGCTGCACCGCGCCGCCGCCGAGGCCCGCCGCACCGGCGCCGCGCTGGTGCCGGTGCTCGCCTGGGAGCCCCCGGGCGGCGAGCTCGGGTACCGCCGCTCGCCCTGCCCGCCGCTGCTCACGGCCGCCCGTGCCGCCGCCGACCAGCGGCTCCGGGATGCGCTCGACGCGGCCTTCGCGGGTGCCGACGCCGGCGTGCCGGTGCACCCGGTCGTCGTCCGAGGCGAGACCGGCCCGGCCCTCGTCCACATCGCCGACCGGCCCGACGACCTCCTCGTCCTCGGCCACGGTGGCGGCCTGCTCCGCCGGGGCTTCCGGCGCGCGGTCGCGTCCTACTGCCTGCGCGAGGCCGCCTGCCCGGTGCTGACCGTCCCGACCCCGCCGCTCCAGCGCGAGCTGGAGTCCCTGCACCGGCGGACCCGGTGGCACCTGCCGACCGGCCAGGCCGCCGAACTCGCGGCGATGAAGGGGTAGCCGCCCGTGCGCATGCCGGGGCCGGAGGGCGGCCACTTCGTGCTGTTCACGGCTGCGGCGCTGCTGGTGGCGCTGCCGGCCGCCGTCCCGCGGCGGACGGTCCGGGTGGCGAGCGTGCCCCTGAGGCCGGCGCCGCCGCGGTACCGAACGTTCGGGTGCCGCGGAGCGGCGGTCAGCCGCGCGGTGGGCGGGCGATGCGCAGTCCGGCCCGGCCCAGCTGGCCGGTGATGTCCGCGAGGTACCGCTCGGCGTCGGCCACCGTGCCGATCCCGGCGGCCCGTTCACGGATCCGGTCGTGCTCGTCCGGGTGCAGGCGCGCCTCCTGGATCGCGGCGGTCTCGACGAAGCCGCGCAGGGTCGCCGTGACGGGCCGGCCGGGATCGGCCGGGGCGGCGGTCTCGGCCTTCCACGTGACGCCCGATTCGGCCGGGTCGGGCAGGGTGCGGGGCGCGTCGCGCGGGGCGTCGGCGGAGAGCAGGTGGAGGAAGTCGTTCGCCCGGGCGTCGCGGTCGGTGAGCGGGGCCAGTCCGAACAGTCGCTCGACGGTGGCGAGGAGCGAGCCGTGGTCGTACTGCGTGTGGTCGATCAGGTTGCAGTT
>NZ_JBFBDY010001332.1:0-1128 GCF_040683475.1 Kitasatospora sp. NPDC093558
GGTGCGTGGATCGCAAGGCGGAGGAGGGAGTCCATGCGGAGCATCGGCGACCGACGACAACGCGGCGAGGCGCGTGCCCCGGCGTCGCCCCGCAGGCGGGAGTTTGACGGCGGGCCCTGACTGGACGTCGCCGGACCAGCCGGCGCTGGCCGACCGCATCGCCGGTGCCGTCGGCGGCGCGCTGTCCGGGCAGCTCGGCCCGGCCGCGACCCGGCTGTTCGGCAAGGGCTGGGAGGGCCGGGCCGCCGAACGGCTGGCCTTCCTGCGCCGCCGCGTCACCGGCGACTACGAGGTCGACGAGTTCGGCTTCGACCGGGAGCTCACCGAGGAGGTGCTGCTCGGACTGCTCCGCCCGCTGGCCGAGAAGTACTTCCGGATCGACGTGCGCGGCGTCGAGCACATCCCGGCCGAGGGCGGCGCGCTGATCGTCGCCAACCACTCCGGGACGATCCCGCTGGACGCCCTGATGACGCAGGTCGCCATCCACGACCACCACCCGAACCACCGGCACCTGCGGATGCTCGCCGCGGACCTGGTGTTCGTGCTGCCGGGCGTCAACGAGCTGGCCCGCAAGGCCGGGCATACGCTGGCCTGCAACGAGGACGCCCAGGCGCTGCTGGAGCGCGGCGAGGTCGTCGGGGTGTGGCCGGAAGGCTTCAAGGGCATCGGCAAGCCGTTCGCCGATCGGTACAAGCTCCAGCGGTTCGGGCGCGGCGGGTTCGTCTCCTCGGCGCTGCGCGCCGGGGTGCCGATCGTGCCGTGCTCGATCGTCGGGGCGGAGGAGACGTACCCGATGATCGGCAACCTGAAGACGCTGGCCCGGCTGCTGGGCCTGCCGTACGTGCCGATCACGCCGACGTTCCCGTGGCTGGGCCCGCTCGGGGCGGTGCCGCTGCCGACCAAGTGGACGATCCAGTTCGGCGAGCCGATCGCCACCGACGGGTACCCGGCGGAGGCGGCGGACGATCCGATGCTGGTCTTCGACCTGGCGGACGAGGTGCGGGAGACCATCCAGCACACGCTCTACAAGCTGCTGGTGCAGCGGCGCTCGGTGTTCTTCTAGCTCGGTGTTCTTCTAGAGGCTCCGTGCCGACGGCCGGGGCCCGGCGGGACGAACCCCCCGGGCCC
>NZ_JBFBDY010001333.1:0-1128 GCF_040683475.1 Kitasatospora sp. NPDC093558
CCTGGGCCGTCGACGATGGCGTGCCGTCCGCGCGCGGCTCGGTCGGCTGCGCCGCCTCCACCGTTCGCTGCACGGCGGGCGACGGGCTCGGTAGCGGCGCGCCGAGTCGTCCCGACCGGCGTGGGACGAGCGGAAATCCCGGGCTGCTGCTCGGCAGGGGAAGTGGTTCAGGAAGGCCCGCATCCGCCGCGCGCTGCACAGCAGGACGAGACGCCAGCGGTGCGCCCAGTCCCAACCGGCGGCTCGGCTGCGGTGCTGCCGCTGCCACCCGCTGGACCGGCTGCGCCGAGCGCTGCACGGCAGGAGGCGACGGCAGCAGCGGCGGTGCGACCGGCTCCGACCGGCCTGCCTCGTCCCCTCTCGGCTGCGGTTCCGCAACTCGCTGTACCGGCGCCGGTGTCGAAGCCGCCAGAGGCACCGAATCGCCGATGAGAGGCCGCTCCGGCACTCCGGCAGGCGCCAGTCTCCGCACCGGCAGCTGCTCGACGGTCCGCGCGACCACCGTCATGGCCGCACGCGGCGCCGACGGCACGACCACCGGCTCCACGCCCGACGACGCCGCAACCGAACGCGCCACCACCACCGGCTCGACGGCCGACGACTGCACGACCGGTGCCTGCATGCCCACCGGCGCCTCAACCGACGGCCGCAAGCCCGTCGGCCCCTCGATCACCGACTCCGTAACCGATGGCTCCACTACCGGGCGCCCTACCACCGGCGCCTCAACCGACGACGGCACGACCGTCGGCCCCTCGATCACCGGCTCCGCAACCGATGGCTCCACCATCGACCGCGCCACCACCACTGGCTCGACGGCCGACGACTGCACGACCGGAGTCTGCATGCCCGCCGACCCCTCGACCGACGACGGCGCGACCGGCGCCTCCGAGCCTGCTGACCCCACCATCGACCGCGCCACCACCACCGGCTCCGCCGCCGACGACTGAACGACCACCCCCGCCGACGCCGGCGCCACCGCCGATGCCCCCGACGCCGCCGACACACCCGCCGACGCAGCCCCCCGCACCAACCCCTCCCCCGTCCCGCCCGGCGCCGCCGGGTGGACGAGGTGGCCGAGCGGCCCCAGGAAGGAAGGGTCCTGCCAGCTCGTCAGCCCGGCCCGGAAGC
>NZ_JBFBDY010001334.1:0-1128 GCF_040683475.1 Kitasatospora sp. NPDC093558
TCCGGCGCGGCGGCAGCTCCGGGACGGCTTGCCGGGGCCTGGGGCTGCGGCCAGTAGCGCTCGCGCTGGTAGGCGTAGGTCGGCAGGTCGACGCGGCGGGCGCCGGTGCCGTCGAACAGGCGCGCCCAGTCGACGGGCACGCCGACGACGTGGAGGCGGGCGAGCGCGGTCAGCAGGGCCGCCTCTTCGGGCCGGCCGCGACGGCCGGCGGGCTCGACGACGGCGTCGGGGGCGTCGTCGAGCGTCTGCCGGACGGCTGGGGACAGGGCGGCGTCGGGGCCCAGCTCCAGGAAGTCGGTCACTCCGGCGGCGTGCAGGGTGCGGATGCCGTCGGCGAAGCGGACGGTCCCGCGGACGTGGCGCACCCAGTAGTCGGGCGACGTCAGGCCCTCCGCCAGTTCGCCGGTCAGGTTGGAGACCAGCGGGATCGAAGGCGCGTTGTACGTCAGCCCGTTGAGGACCTCACGGAAGTCCTGAAGCATCGGGTCCATCAGCGGGGAGTGGAAGGCGTGGGAGACCTTGAGCCGCGTGGTCTTGCGATCAGCGAAGTGTGCCTCGATCACCGCAACGGCCTCGTCCGTTCCGGAGACGACCACGGACGACGGGCCGTTGACGGCGGCGATCGACACGAAGTCGGTGAGCAGCGGCCGGACTTCGTCCTCCGTCGCCTGCACGGCGAGCATCACGCCGCCCTCCGGCAGCGCCTGCATCAGCCGGCCGCGGGCCGCCACCAGGGCGCAGGCGTCCTCCAGCGAGAACACCCCGGCGACGTGGGCGGCCGCGATCTCACCGATCGAGTGGCCCGCGACGAACTCGGCCCGGACGCCCAGCGATTCGACGAGCCGGAACAGCGCCACCTCGACCGCGAACAGCCCGGCCTGGGCGTAAGCGGTCTGGTTGATCAGCTCTTCGTCCGAGCCCCACACGACCTCACGCACGGGCAGGTCGAACTGTGCGCACACCGCGTCGAAGGCGTCGGCGAACACCGGGAAGCGTGCGGACAAGTCCCGTCCCATGCCGAGGCGTTGGGCTCCCTGCCCGGAGAACAGCAGCGCCGTCCTGCGCTCGCCGTCGGCGACGCCGCGCGCAACCTCGGCGCCGTCCAGCAGCACCGCCCGGTGCGCGAAC
>NZ_JBFBDY010001335.1:0-1128 GCF_040683475.1 Kitasatospora sp. NPDC093558
GCCGTCTCATCGGAGCCTCCCGTTGACCGAACCCGCCGAGGGCGCACGGTGATCCGCCGCTGGCGCGACCGCCGGCACCGCGACCACTACTCCGCCGAGCCCGTCCGGCCCGTCGAGCACCACCGCAGCTACCGGATGAGCCTGGCCAGCAGCTGGCTGGCCGCCCGGGCGAGCCGCCGGATCACGGTGACCGTGCTCACCGGGTGGGGCGTGCGGCCGAGGAGCACAACGCACGACGCCGCCGTCCTCGCCGTCACCGAGATGGTCACCAACGCCGTCCGCCACGCCGGTTCGCGCTCCCCGTTCTTCGAACTGCTGCTGGCCATGACCGACACCCACCTCGAAGCGGGCGTCCGCGACGGCCACCCCGGCCTGCTCGACACCCCGCGCGCAGGTGACACCGGAGGCCTGGCCGACGTCGCGGACCTCGCCCGCCACCTCGGCGGCGACCTGACGATCCAGCCCGCGCCCGACGGCGGCAAGACCGTCCGCGTCCGCCTGCCGCTCAGCCCGTCCACCGCGACCCCGCAGTAAGGCCGTCCTTGCGCTTCACCATCACCACGTACGACGACCACGGCACGCCGACCGCCCCCCGGACCGTCGACCTGCCCACGCTCCAGGCCCTCCTCGCCGAAGCCGCCACCACCGGCCGGCGCCTCCACATACGCCCGCAGTCACCGCCGACCTCGGCAAACACCCCTGACGACGACTGGATATCCTGAACACATGAGCGACAACCTCCCCCCGTGCCCGCAGTGCTCCAGCGAGTACACCTATGAGATGAACGCCCTCATGGTCTGCCCGGAGTGCGGCCACGAGTGGGTCCCCGCCGACGCCGGCGAGAGCGCCCCGGCCGCGGCCGGCGAGCGCGTGATCAAGGACGCCGTCGGCAACCCGCTGGCCGACGGCGACACCGTGACCGTCATCAAGGCCCTCAAGGTCAAGGGCAGCGTCTCCGGCATCAAGGCGGGCACCAAGGTCCGCAACATCCGCCTGGTCGACGGCGTCGACGGCCACGACATCGACTGCCGCATCGAGGGCTTCGGCGCCATGCAGCTCAAGTCCAGCGTGGTGAAGAAGGCCTGAGCCACCACCCCACCCGACCATAAGGCCGCGGGCCGATCGACG
>NZ_JBFBDY010001336.1:0-1127 GCF_040683475.1 Kitasatospora sp. NPDC093558
CTCGGCGCCGCCGACCTCGCCCACCCGCCCGCCGGCGACTCCGTCTACCTCCAGGCGGCCGGCCGGTACATCGCCTACCCGGCCGGCGCCGCCCTGCCCGCCGCCCTCGTCACCGCCGCCCTCGGACTGGCCCTGCTCCTGCGGCTGCGCGCGCGGGCCGCGCTCTCGCTCGCGCGCACCGCCGCCGGACTGCTCCTCGCGCTCGGCCAGGTGCTGCTCGCCGCCGGGGCCGCGTTCGCACTGGCGCCCCTGGTGGCCTCCCGCCGCGCCGAGTTCGGCCCGTACGGCGACATCACCGGCCACGGCACCGCCCTCGCCGGGTTCCTGCTGCTCACCGTCGCCCTCGGCACGGCCGGCGCCCTCGTCGCCCGGCGCCGCATCGACGCACGCCACCGGACGGCCGGTGCGATCGTCCTCTGGGTGCTGCTGGCGTGCGCCTGCGCCGTCGTCCTGCCGGGCGGCAGCCACGTGTTCACCTGGCCCGCGCTCGGCCTCGTCGCGGCCACCGCGCTGCTCACCTCGCGCGCCGGCACGACGACGGCCGGGCGGATCGGGGCCGCGGTGCTCGCCGTGCTCCCGCTCGGCCTGCTCGTCGTCCCGCTCGTGCCGCTGTTGACGGACGCGCTCGGGCTCGGGCTGGTGGCCGTGCCGGTCGCGGTCGCGGCGCTCGTGATCGCGCTGCTGCCCGCCGTGCTGCCGCCGCTCCCCCGCCCCGCGCGGCTCCTGGTGCCGGCCACGGCGGCGCTCGTCGCCGCGGCCGTCCTCGCCGCCGCGGCGCTGATCCCGCCGCCGCAGCCGTACCGGGGCCGGGCCGCCGCGCTGTACCTGCTCGACGCGGACCGCCGCACCGCCACCTGGCTGAGCGACGCGCCGCCGGACGCCTGGAGCGACCGGCTGCTGCCCGACCCGGAGCCGGTCCCGGTCGCCGACCTGTGGCCCGGCTGGCGCGTGCCGGTCCGGCGCGCCGGGGCGCCGGTGCTGCCGCTCGCCGCGCCGGAGGTCACCGTGACGCCCGTCCCGGGCGGGCCGCCGGACGGACGGCGCGTCACCGTCCGCGCGGTGTCCCGGCGGGGTGCCCCCGAGCTGGTGCTGCTGGTGACGGGCGCGGCCGTGCGCGGCTACGCGAT
>NZ_JBFBDY010001337.1:0-1126 GCF_040683475.1 Kitasatospora sp. NPDC093558
CGGCGCTCGCGCCCGCCCCGGCCGCCCGGGTCGTCCGGCGCGCCCCCACGGGGACGTCGGTCATCGTGGACACCGTCGCGCCCGGCTGCCTCACCAGCCACGGGCTCGTCTTCGACGGCCGGGTGAACCGCGTCCAGTACCGGAACCAGGCCGACGCCGACCGGGCGCAGGCCAACCCGTCCGCGGGCGTGCCGGTCATGGACACCGGCCACGTACAGGTCCGCTACGACGCGCTGACCCGCCGCCTGACGCTGCCGCTCGCGATCGCCTTCCGGGGCGCGACACCCGCCGACATCACCGCAGCCGGCCAGCTCGTCGACCCCGGCCAGAGCGCCCCGGCCGCCGTCGACCCGAAGCTCGTCGACCGCGTCGCCGCCGAGTACCTGAACACCGTCAACACCGCGCTCAACGGCTGGTACGAGGTGGAAACCGAAGGCGGCACCGGGATCTGCGCGGGCCCGCCGATCCCGATCGTCGTCGAGGTGACCAGGGCCACCGGCGGCACGCCCGATTACACCGTGGCCGTGAGCAACCTCCGCGGCCGCTCCTACGTGGCCGAGGCGAGCGGCACGGCCCTCTTCTTCGCGGGCAGCACGGACCGGCTGACGTACGCCCACGAGGCCACCCACATGGTGCTGGGCCACCCGGACGAGTACCGCGAGGAGAACGAGCGGCTGCGCAGGGCGCACCCGCTCCAGAAGGGCGACGAGCGCGTCCGCACCGACTTCCCGCTGACCGCGGGCCAGTTCGACTACGGGAGTTTCGCCCTCCTCCACGAACGGCACTTCTCGTTCGTCCCGGTCTTCCTGCACACCGTGTTCACGCAGCTCGGCCAGCCGCAGTGCCGCCCGGTCCTGCACGCGCGCACCCGTCCGGTCGTCAACGAGCTCCGGGTCTCCGCCAGTGCCGGCTACGCGTCGTACGGGCGCGGCGCCCTCGGCGTGACCGTCGGGATCGACCCCCTCGGCCTGGAGCTCAACCGCACCCGGGAGTGGCAGTTCTTCCTCGGCGCGCACGCCACCTTCCTGTCTGCGCTGGACTACCGCAGCGCCTCCGCCTTCCTCGCCGGCGCCCGCTTCGGGATCGGCTACCGCAACCGCCCGGCCGCCGGCGGGCTCCAGCTCGG
>NZ_JBFBDY010001338.1:0-1122 GCF_040683475.1 Kitasatospora sp. NPDC093558
CGGGTGGAGAACACGCGGGCGGCGGAGGGCGGCGTCGACGGCGAGGACGTCGCGAGCGCCCGGCTGCGCGGCCCGATCGTGCTGCGCACCCGCCGCCGGGCCGTCACCGCCGAGGACTACGAGGAGCTGGCGCGCGAGGCCGCCCCCGCCGTCGGCCGGGTGCGCTGCGTGGCCACCGAGACCGGGCCCGACGCCGGCGGGGTGCGGGTGCTGCTCGTGCCGAACGCCGAGGACGACGGCGAGGGCCGCCTCGCCTTCGGCCAACTCGCCTGCTCGCCCGAGCTGCTGGAGCAGGTCACCGCCTACCTGGACGAACGTCGGCTGCTCGGCGCGCGGCTGCTGGTGGAGCCGCCGCACTACCAGGGCGTCACGGTCGTCGCCGCGCTGCGGGCGAGGCCGCGCAGCACGCCGGGCGCCGTCCAACGGGCCGCGCTGGCCGCACTCCACCGCCACCTCAACCCGCTCACCGGCGGGCCGGACGGCACCGGCTGGCCGTTCGGCCGCCCGCTGCACGCCGGCGAGGTCTTCGCCGTGCTGCAGCGGGTGCCCGGCGTCGAACTGGTGGAGAGCGTCCGGCTCTTCCCCGCCGACCCGGAGCACGGCCGCCGCGGCGAGGCCACCGACCGGATCCACCTCGCCCCGCACGCCCTGGTGTTCTCGTACGAGCACCAGGTCCGCGTCGCCGGCGAGTGACCCGTGACGAACGACCTGTGACGAACGACCTGTGACTAACGACCCGTGACGAACGGCCTATGACGAACGGCCCATGACGAACGGCCCATGACCGACGATCAGTGATCAACGACCAGGGAAGCGAGGACGGATGCCGGCCCAGCCGCATGGACGCGGTTCCGTCCCCGGCCTGCCCAGCCGCCACCCGCTCGGGGCGCAGCTGCCGGGCGTCTATGCGGATGACGGGGACGGCGCCGGGGAGAACCGTTTCCTCCAGCGCTTCACGGGCGCGCTGGACGAGGTGCTCGCCCCGCTCCTGTGCACGCTCGACAACCTGGCCGCGTACTTCGACCCCCGTCTCGCGCCGCCGGACTTCCTCGCCTACCTGGCGCAGTGGGTCGGCGCGCCGGACGGCCCCGAGCTCCCGCCGGAGCGGCGGCGTGCGGCCGT
>NZ_JBFBDY010001339.1:0-1122 GCF_040683475.1 Kitasatospora sp. NPDC093558
GCCTTCGCCGGCGCCGACGTGGTGGGCTTGTCGACACTTTGTTTGGCTGCCTCGTTTCCGGCATCCGCGGCCGCTGCCGCGGCGGCCGTGCCCAGAACAGCGACTGCTGCAGCGTCCAGAGCTTCTATCGCCGCAGGGATTGCCAGAACACAGATCGGGCATTTGCCGGTGAGATCAAAGGAGTTGACGGGATCGCCGTTGGCGTAGTCGTAGTCGTTGGCTGATCCGCCGGAGACGGGATCCGTCTGGAGGAAGCGGCCCAGGGCGGGCAGGTAGGTGCGTACTCCCATCTCCAGGGCTTGTTGGCTGGCGAGGTGTTCGATCGGGACGGTGTGTTGGCCGAGCCATCCGAAGTCCATGCCGCCTTCGGCGGTGGCCGGGATGGGGATGTCGCCGATGATGCCGGTGGCCGGGTCGATGTTCTGGCCGAAGGGGTCGTACAGGTGGATCGCGCTGGTGCGGGCGGCGGTGCCGTCCGTCGTGAACAGGACGTCGCCGTGGAGGTTGGGGTAGGACCAGTTCGCCGTCGGACTGGTGCTGTAGGTCTTGGTGAGTACCGCGCCTCCGGGCAGTTGCAGCACCCGCTGCCGCAGGCTTCCGGAGCCGTCCAGTACGACGTCGGGGCCGGCGGAACCGGAGGTGAAGCCGTAGCGGCTGACCTGCGCGGGCTTGTCCTTGTCCTGGGCCGATCGCACCATGATGCGGTCGGTGACGTCGCGGGTGTAGGTGATGGACGTACCGGTGGCGGTGGTGGTGGCGACGTGTCGGCGGGTCGAGTCGTAGCCGAGGGTGTCGCTTCCGATCCTGGTTGTGTTGCCGTAGGTGTCGTAGGTGAGTGACAGGGAGGTGGCACCGCTGGTGGACACGAGCCGGTCGGCGTAGTCGTAGCAGTAGGCGGTGGTGGTCGCTGGGGCACCGTTGAGGCTGTCGGACAGCGTGGTGCGGTCGGTGTTCGCCCCGGCGTTCGGATTGGGTCCGCAGCCGCCGTCGCCGGCGTAACCGTAGGTCAACTGGTGGTGTGGCACCGTGGCCGCGACCAGGCGACCGATACCGTCGTAGGTGTAGCTGGAGGTGTAGACGGCACCGGGGTTGATGGTGTCGGCAATGGTGTCGTCGGTGACG
>NZ_JBFBDY010001340.1:0-1122 GCF_040683475.1 Kitasatospora sp. NPDC093558
GGCTCATGCCGACTACGCCCCGGCCCGGGACCTGCGCGAGTTCGCAAGGGCCGTGCTGCCGGAATCCGACAGTATGGCGATCACTCTGGTGGGCGGCGCATGACACGCTGGTAGAAGTCGAGTTCGGCACGCAGTGCCTGCTCCCGCGGGGCGGAGCCCGACAGGTAGTGGTCGCCGTCCGCCAACAGGAGGCTGCTGTGTCCCTGGTCGAGGGTGGCCAGCTTCTTGGCGAACTGCATGGCCTCCTGGGCGGAGGTGATGGTGTCGGCCGAACCGTGGATCACGAGGACGGGACAGCGGACGTGTTCGGGTCGCACTGCACCGGCAGGGCCGCGTAGCACGGCCGCGTGCGCACGTTGGAACGGTGGCACCGAAGACTCCCACTGCGCAGGGTCGATGATCGCCGAGATCGCGGTAGCAGCGCTGAACGGCCCTGGGCGGCAGGCGGCTTGGAGGGCTGTGTACCCACCGGCGCTCACGCCGCTGATGAACACCGATCCGGGCCTCGCGAGGCCGATGGCGAGGGCGTGCTCCGCGACGGCCGCGCAGTCGTCGACGTCGTACTCGCCCCAATGACCATGCAGCGACTGGCGGAAGGCGCGGCCACGGCCGGTGCTGCCCCGGTAGAGGACCTCGGCGACCGCGAAGCCGTGGCTGACGAAGAACTGCGTCGTCCAGTCGAGCCGGAGCGGGACGTCGTCGGTCGGACCTGGATGGGCGCGGACCAGCAGCGGAACCGGGCGTGCGTCGTCGGGTTCGTGCAGCAGGAAGCGCAGCGGCCCGGCCGAGGTCTCGATGGTCTGGAGCGTTGGAGAAACGATCGTCCACGGGGCAGCGAGACCACGGTCCAGGTCCATCGGACGGGCCAGGCTTCCCGGTTGCGCGGTCAGGTCGACCGACCAGATGGCCGGCGGGCTGCTCGGGGTGGACCCGATCACGGCCACGGAGCCGCCGTCGACTGCGACGTACGGCTTTACGGACGTGAGGTTCGACCCGAGCCGACGCCGGGTACCTCCGGCATCGACGGCCAGGAGCTCGGTGGTGATCCCGTCCGTCGTGGTCAGCACGATCTCGCCACGACCGGTGAAGCCGTACGACTGGTAGCCGCCCTCCCACGGCGCC
>NZ_JBFBDY010001341.1:0-1122 GCF_040683475.1 Kitasatospora sp. NPDC093558
GCCCAGCCGTACCGAGGTCCTCGGAGAGCCCGAGGAACGCTTCGACGAGATCCTCACCCCTGGCGCCCTGCGCTTCGTGGCCCGTCTGCACGACGAGTTCGCCGACCGCCGCACCGAGCTGCTCGCCGAACGCGACCGCCGCCGCGCCGAGTTGGCCGCCGGCGGCACCCTGGACTTCCTCCCGGAGACCCATACCGTCCGTGCGGACGACACCTGGCGGGTGGCCGGCGCCGGACCCGGCCTCCACGACCGGCGGGTCGAGATCACCGGCCCGCCCGAACGCCGGATGGCCGTCAACGCGCTCAACTCCGGGGCGAAGGTGTGGCTGGCGGACTTCGAGGACGCCACCTCCCCGACCTGGCACAACCTCGTCTCCGGCCAGCTCAACCTGCTCGACGCGATCGAGCGCCGGATCGACGACACCACGCCGGAGGGCAAGCGGTACCGGATCGGCGACACGCCCGCCACCATCGTGGTCCGCCCCCGGGGCTGGCACCTCGACGAGGCGCACCTGCTGGTCGACGACCGCCCGGCCGTCGGTGCCCTGGTCGACTTCGGCCTCTTCCTCTACCACTGCGGCAGGCGGCAGATCGAGCTCGGCACTGGCCCGTACTTCTACCTGCCCAAGCTGGAGAACCACCACGAGGCCCGCCTGTGGAACGACGTCTTCACCTTCGCCCAGGCCGAGTTGGGCATCCCGCACGGAACGATCCGGGCCACCGTCCTCATCGAGACGATCACCGCCGCCTTCGAGATGGACGAGATCCTCTACGAGCTGCGCGAGCACGCGGCCGGGCTCAACGCGGGCCGCTGGGACTACCTGTTCAGCCTGATCAAGAACTTCGCGCAGCACGGGCCGCGGTTCGTCCTGCCGGACCGCGCCGGTCTCACGATGACCCAGCCCGTCATGCGCGCCTACACCGACCTGCTGGTCCGCACCTGCCACCGCCGCGGTGCCCACGCCATCGGCGGCATGGCCGCCGCGATCCCGCAGCGCGACCCGGCCGCCAACGAGGCGGCCCTCGCCAAGGTTCGCGCCGACAAGGAGCGCGAGGCCGGCGACGGCTTCGACGGCTCCTGGGTGGCCCACCCCGGTCTGGTGGACACCTGCCGGGAAGCCTT
>NZ_JBFBDY010001342.1:0-664 GCF_040683475.1 Kitasatospora sp. NPDC093558
GCTCCGCGCTCGCGCTCGACACGCGACTCTCCCCGGCGCTCGTGGTCGCCGTGGTGGTCACCGCCGCCCGCTTCGCCGAACCGCTCGGCCTTGCCGCCACCATGACCAAACTCTTCGAACTCTCCGAAGCGGCCCTGCGCAGAGTGGACGAGGTGCTCGCGGTCCAGCCCCTGCCCACCGCACCCGGCGGGTCCCGGCCCACCGCCTTCGACCTCCGCTTCGAGAACGCCACCTTCACCTACGACGGCCAGCGCGAACCGACCCTGGACGGCGTCGACTTCACCGTCCCGGAACGCAGCCTCACCGCCCTCGTCGGCCCCTCCGGCTCCGGCAAGACCACCGTCACCAAACTGATCAGCCGCTACGCTGACCCGCAGACCGGCACCATCCGACTCGGCGGCACCGACCTGCGCACCCTCGAACCGGACGAGGTGCTGCGCCACATCGCCGTCGTCTTCCAGGACGTCTACCTCTTCGACGACACCATCCGCGCCAACATCGCCCTCGCCCGCCCGGACGCCACCGACGCCGAGATCGAAGCCGCCGCCCGCGCGGCCAACGCGCACGACTTCGTCTCCCGCCTCCCGGCCGGCTACGGGACGCGAGTCGGCGAGATCGGCTCCGCCCTCTCCGGCGGCGAACGCCAACGGATCTCCATCGCCCG
>NZ_JBFBDY010001342.1:674-1122 GCF_040683475.1 Kitasatospora sp. NPDC093558
GCCCGCGCCATCCTCAAGGACGCGCCCGTCATCCTGCTCGACGAGCCGACCGCCGCACTGGACACGGAATCGGAGGTAGTCGTCCAGCAAGCCATCGACCGCCTGGTGACCGGCAAGACCGTCATCGTCATCGCCCACCGCCTCTCCACCGTCGTAGGCGCCGACCAGATCCTCGTCCTGGACGACGGCCACATCACCCAGCGCGGCACCCACGCCGACCTTCTCGCGGACGCCGAGGGCCGCTACGCCCGCATGTGGGCAGCGCAACTGGCGGCGCGGGAGTGGCACATGGGCTCGCCGGGGGAGCTCCGCGCTGGGGTGAATGACCGTGCAATCGAACCCATGACGAACGGAAAGTGCTGAGAGCACGCTCATCGCGGATGGCGACGCGGCGGGACCCTCTGCGGAGGACGAGCGCACCAGGTGGTGGGCGTGAGCAGCACTGGAC
>NZ_JBFBDY010001343.1:0-1121 GCF_040683475.1 Kitasatospora sp. NPDC093558
GCCACGTCGGTCGTCACCGGTCAGCCCTTGATCTCGGTCCAGGCGGCGGTCCAGGCGGCGTAGTCGGTGCAGGTGGTCCCGCGGCCGTCCAGGCAGTTCTTGACCGGGGTGGTCCAGTAGTGGACGTTCTTCCAGTACGGCTCGTCCGTGGCGTGGAAGGTCGTGCAGAAGTTCTTGTCCGCGGTCTGGTCGCAGGCCTTGGCGTTGGCCGGGGCCTCGCCGAACCACTCGGCGACCTGGGCGTTGGCCTTGGGCGAGACGATCCAGTTCATCCACTGGTAGGCGCAGTTGGGGTGCGCGGCCTTCGCCGACACCATCCAGGTGTCCGACCAGCCGGTCGCGCCCTCCTTCGGCAGCACGGCCTGGACGGGTGCCTTGTCGGCCTGCGCCAGGTTGGCGATCACCTGCCAGGTGGTGCCGACCACGGTGTCGCCGGTCTTGAAGGAGTTCTCCGCCTTCTGGTAGTCGCTCCAGTACTCGCCGACGGCCTTGTGCTGGGTCTTCAGCAGGTCGACGGCCGCCTTGAGCTGGGCCTGGTCGAGGGCGTAGGGGTTCTTGATGCCGAGGTCGGGCTTGGTCGTCATCAGGTACAGCGCCGCGTCGGCGATGTAGATCGCGGAGTCGTAGGCGGTGACGTGGCCCGCGTAGGGCGAGGCGCCGTCGAAGACGACGCTCCACGAGTCGGGCGCCGGTGAGACCTTGTCGGTGCGGTACATCAGCAGGTTGGCGCCGCGGCCGTGCGGGATGCCGTACATCTGGCCGTCGACGGAGTTCCAGGGCTGGTTCTTCAGGCCCTCGAAGACGTCCGCGTAGTTCGGGACGAGGCTCGTGTTGACGGGGGCGACGTCGCCGGAGGCGATCAGGCGCAGCGTCGCGTCGCCGGAGGCCGAGACGGCGTCGTACTGGCCGGTCTTCATCAGCGAGACCATCTCGTCGGAGGTGCCGGCGATCTTCGTGCTGACCTTGCAGCCGGTCTGCTGCTCGAAGGGGTGGACCCAGTCGACGTTCTTGTCGTCCGTGCCGTCCTCGGCGTAGCCGGCCCAGGCGATCAGGTTGACCTGGCCCTCGCCGGCGCCGAGAGACTGCAGCACCGGGAGTTTCGGCGGGTTCGGGCCGTGGGC
>NZ_JBFBDY010001344.1:0-1120 GCF_040683475.1 Kitasatospora sp. NPDC093558
CAGGAACAGCGGCCCGCCGGAGCCCCGCGGGTGGTTCAGCGCGCCCTGCCCTTCGACGAGGACCAGGTCGCTGTCCTCGACGGCCGCGCACACCTCCTCCTCGATGATCTTCGCGACGTAGTCGACCATGATCGCGTCGATCGACACGCCCCGGCCGGTGATCATGGTGCCGATCTGGCCGGTCGCCACGAAGGTCGGCGCCAGGCCGCGGCGCAGCGCCTCCTTCTCGATCTCGAGCATGGTGGTCATCTTGCCGATGCCGCAGTCCGTGCCCACCGTGAGCACGGTGCGCGAGCCGGGGCGGTGCGTGCGGATCTCGAACACGGGCTTGCCGTCGGGCCTGAACTCGACGGTGTAGCGCTCCTTGGGCTCGCGGCGGACGTCCCAGAGCGTGGCGCCGCTGCGTTCGGCAGCGGCCCGGATCTCCTCGTCCTCGCCCAGCATGGTGTGCAGGCCGTTGATCACGTCGAGGCCGTGAGCGAGCGCTTCGAGGACCGTGGCCCGCCAGCTCGGGGGCAGGATGCCGCCGGTGGGCTCCGCCCCCAGCAGGACCGCGTCCGGGCGGAAGGACAGCGCGGCGGCGATGTCCGCCACGATCGGGATCCCCGCGCCGAGACCCTCACCGACCGCCTCGGCGGTGTCCCGCCCGGCGTTGTGGCTGTCGACCACCGCGACGACCCGTTCGGAGCGGTAGCGCAGGATGCCGGTCAGGGTCTTGGCCGGGCTCGGGGTGATCTCGTCGTCGGCGAGGATCACGATGCGCTTCAGGTGTTCCATGTCAATGCCCTTCATCTGGTGGTGCTCTGGTGGGTACGGGTTTTCGCCAGGTGGAGGCCGATGCCGGCGATCGTGGCCGTGCCGAGCGCGAGCCAGTACAGGTCGCCGCTGCCGCGGTGGTAGCAGGCCAGGAAGACGACTCCGCCGAACAGCGATCCGACCGCTTCGCCCGTGGTCAGCGAAACGCCCTGGAGGTTGGAGGAGGCGATGGGTGAGACGTTGGTGAGGCGGTTGAACGCGGTGGAGACCATCGGGCCGTACAGCATCTCCGCCAGCGCGAACACCACCGTGGCCGCGGCCGCTGCGGCGGCGGCCGGAAGGCCGACGCCCAGCAGCGCGATCC
>NZ_JBFBDY010001345.1:0-1118 GCF_040683475.1 Kitasatospora sp. NPDC093558
GGGCAGGCCCCGGCAGACCGCCTGGGCGAGGGCGAGCAGCACCAGCGCGGTGACGGCCAGCTGGAGCCGGGCGTCGAGGTCGAGGTGGGCGGCGAGGATGCCGGCGCCGGAGGCGAGCAGCCCGCCCGCGCTCCACATCCCGTGCAGGCCGGACATGATCGAGCGGCCGACGCGCTCCTCGATCTCCACGCCCTGCGCGTTCATCGCGACGTCCGACATGCCGGAGGTCGCGCCGTAGACGAGCAGGGCCGCGCACAGGACGGGCAGCGACGGCGCGAGCGCGGGCAGGGCGAGCGCCAGGCACCAGAGCGAGACGAGTCCCCGCACCGCCGCCCGCCCGCCGTAGCGGTGGACGAACCGGCTCGCCAGTGGCATCGCGAGGAATGAGCCGATGGCGGGCATCACGAGGGCGAGCCCGAGCTGGCCGGGGGAGAGGCCGAGGCGGTGCTGGATCCACGGGATCCGGCTGACGAAGCTGCCCGTGACGGCGCCGTGCACGGCGAACACCAGGGCGATGCTTGCCCTGGCCGCCCGGGGCGCGGGCAGCGGGGCCGGCGGTGGGGTCGTGGTCATGTGGGTTCCCTCCCGGTTGCCCGCGGCGGATCGGCCGTCCGGCGGCAGGTTGCGGCGGCGGCGGTGTGCTTCGACGGCGTTTGCTTCGACGGCGGTGTGCGGCGGTGGCTGCTTGCTGCGGCGGGCGATAAATTATCAGGAAGGGACCCTGATAGAAACACTCTGGAAGGATGAGCGTCCATGACCACCGCGCGAACGGCCACGCCGAGCACCGCCCGGGCGATCAACGACCGGCTGGCGCTCAACCTGCTGCTCGAACAGGGGCCCCTCACGGCCACCGAGCTGCGGGGCCTCACCGGCCTGTCCCGGCCCACCGTCGCCGACCTGCTGGACCGCCTCCAGCGCACCGGCCTGGTCGCCGTCGTCGGCGAACGCGGCGAACAGCGCCGCGGCCCCAACGCCCGGGTCTACGCGCTGGTCGCCTCGCGCGCCCACCTCGCCGCGTTCGACGTCCGCTCCGGCGGCGTCAGCCTCGTCGTCGCCGACCTGGCCGGCCGCAGCCTCGCCGCCGCCGAGGTGCCCGTCGAGGACGGCGGCGGCGAAGG
>NZ_JBFBDY010001346.1:0-1118 GCF_040683475.1 Kitasatospora sp. NPDC093558
GAACGGCGCCGGCGTGTCCGTCAGCCGCTCCACCGACGGGCTGACCTGGCAGAACCCGGTGATGGCCGTCGGCAACGACGGCAAGGGCTACGACAAGGAGTGGATCGTCTGCGACAACTCGACGACCAGCCCCTACTACGGCAACTGCTACATCGAGGTCGACATCACCTCCTCCGGCAACCGGGTGATCATGTCGACCTCGCGTGACGGCGGCGCGACCTGGTCCACGCCCGCCAGCCCCGGTGGTCAGAACGCGGGGCTCGGCGGACAGCCGCTCGTGCAGCCGAACGGCACCGTGGTCGTGCCGTTCTCCACCAACGGCAGCTCGATCCGGTCCTTCACCTCCACCAACGGCGGCGCCTCCTGGGGTTCCACCGTGCTGGTCTCCAGCGTCTCCTCGCACACCGTGGCGGGGGGTCTGCGCTCCGGCGACGGTCTGCCCTCGGCGGAGATCGACGCCTCGGGCAAGGTCTACGTCGCCTGGCAGGACTGCCGGTTCCGCTCCGGCTGCCCGGCCAACGACATCGTGTACTCGACCACGACCGACGGCACCACCTGGTCCGCCGTGACCCGCGTCCCGATCGACGCCACCACCAGCGGCGTCGACCACTTCATCCCGGGCTTCGGCGTCGACCACGCCACCTCCGGCTCCTCCGCCAAGCTCGGCCTGTACTACTACTTCTACCCGAACGCCAACTGCACTGCCGCCACCTGCCAGTTGGAGGTCGGCTTCACCTCCTCCGCCAACGGCGGCGCCACCTGGAGCACCGCGCAGACCGTCGCAGGCCCGATGTCGCTGTCGCAGATCGCCTCCACCACGCAGGGCAGCATGGTCGGCGACTACCTCTCCACCTCGGTGGTGAACGGCAAGGCCGTGGCGATCTTCGCCGTCGGCAAGGCGCCTGCGGGCGGCCAGGCCTTCGACGAGGCCATGTACGCCGTCTCCGGCGGCCTCACCCTCCGGGCCGGAACCACCCCCTCCAGCACCGGGCCGGTGCTCTTCACCGCGCCCAACCGGGAACGGACTCTGCCCGCGGCCGTCCGCCGCTGACCGTTCCCGCCCCGCCTTCCCGATTCGCGCGGGAAGGCGGGGCTTTTCTGTTGTCCTTCAACTTTCT
>NZ_JBFBDY010001347.1:0-1117 GCF_040683475.1 Kitasatospora sp. NPDC093558
GGTCGGGTTCGATGTCGGGCTCGGTGAGATCACCGGCCCCGAGTTCTGGTGGCCGGAGGACCGGAGCTGGGTGGTCACCAGCGACTACGACCTGCTGTCCACGTACGTCGGGTGCTCGGCCGAGACGGCCGCGCTCATCCTGGCGGACGACGGGATCGAGGCCCTGCCCGTCACCCTCGGCACCCGGGTCGACTTCTACGCCGACGACGCGAACGGCCGCTGAGCAGGGGCGGCCGGTCTCACTGCAACCGGTCTCACTGCGGGCGGATGATGACCACCGGGCAGGAGGCGTGCTGGGCGCAGCGCGTGCTCACCGAGCCGAGCAGCGCCCGGGTGAACCCGTTGTGGCCGTGGCTCCCGACGACCAGCAGTTCGGCGCCCCGCGACGCGTCCAGGAGCACGTCGGAGGGGTCGCCCATCACCATCGTCCGCCGGACCTGCACCGGCAGGTCCGCGCCGAGCACCTCGTCGAGCTCGTCGGCGAACCGTTTCTCCGCCACGTCCCGGTCGAAGGAGTGGTCGACCACGGGCGCCGGCCAGCCGATGTGGCTCGGCGGCTCCCATGCGCCCACGGCGTCCACGACGCCGCCGATCAGCTCGGCGTGCCGCAGCGCCCAGCGCAGCGCGGCGTGTGACGACGGCGAGCCGTCGACGCCGACCACGACGCGGGAAACGGAGTCGTTCGCGTTCATGTGTACCGTCCGGTCGGTCGTTGCCCCACCGGTCCTTGCCCCACCCACCACGGTGCGGGCCGCCGGACGCCACCGCCAGTACGGCCCGGCACCCGGGTGACGACGGGGGCGCGGGCCGCCGAGTGATCGATTCCGGATACGGGAGGGGGCCGAAGATTGCCGGGTTCTGGAAGTGTGCGATCACCGCACCCTTGACACGATCTTGACGGCGCCCGCGCCCGGATGACCACGGAGAA
Organism: Kitasatospora sp. NPDC093558; assembly: GCF_040683475.1. Lineage (NCBI taxonomy): Bacteria > Bacillati > Actinomycetota > Actinomycetes > Kitasatosporales > Streptomycetaceae > Kitasatospora > Kitasatospora sp. NPDC093558. The sequence continues at coordinate 929 of NZ_JBFBDY010001347.1, forward strand.
CGGCGGGCACCCGGTCGGAACGGCGGTTTGTGTGCGACGTTGTACGATGCGCGTCGTCGAACGCGCTGCGGGGGAATCGGGGGGCGCATGGACGGCGAAACGCCGCTGACGGGAAGCCGGTTGACCGGAAGTCGGTTGACCGAAGGCCGGCCGACGGGACGTCGGCGGACCGGCCGGGTCCGGGTGGAC
>NZ_JBFBDY010001348.1:0-1116 GCF_040683475.1 Kitasatospora sp. NPDC093558
CCCGGCGGGATCCGGAGCGGCCACGTCCTCGGTGCGCGGCCGCGGGTTCGGCGCGGCCGCGCTTCGGCGGGCCCTACAGCGCCCGGCGGGCCCTGGGGGCACCTCCCGGCCGCCAGGCTGGGGGAGCGTCGCCCCGCAGACGGGAATTGTCGGACACGCCCTACAACGCCCGGCGGGCGGCGGCGATCCCGTCCGGGTCCCAGCCGGGCCGCGGCACGGACTCCAGCAGGAGCCGCGTGTACGGGTGCTGCGGCCCGTCGAGCACCTCGGCCGTGGGGCCGGCCTCGACGATCCGACCGTGCCGCATGACGATGACCTCGTCGGTGACGCACCGCACCACGCCGAGGTCGTGGGTGATGAACAGGTAGCCGATGCCGGTCCGTTCGCGGATGTCGGCGAGCAGGTTGAGCACCTGCGCCTGCACCGAGACGTCCAGCGCGGCGACCGCCTCGTCCAGCACCATGACGGCCGGCTCGACCGCCAACGCCCTGGCGATGGCGACGCGTTGGCGCTGGCCACCGGAGAGCTGACGCGGCAGCGCGTCCGCCGCCCTGGTGCCGAGGCCGACCTGGTCGAGCAGTTCCTTGATCCGGGCCGCGTGGTCCGTGCCCGGGAAGTGCAGGCGCAGGGTCTCCCGGAGGACGGCCTCGACGCTGGTGCGGGGGTCCAGGGAGAGGTACGGGTCCTGGAAGACCATCTGGACTTCGCGGGCGCGCGCCAGCCGTTCGGTCCTCCCCCGCACGCGGCCGGTCCTGGCCCGGCCGTTCACCAACACCTCGCCCCCGTCGGCCTGTTCGAGGCCGACGACGATGCGGGCGGTCGTGGTCTTGCCGGAGCCGGACTCGCCGACGATGCCGAGCGAGCCGCCGGCCGGGAGCGTGAACGAGACGTCGTCGACGGCCTGCACGCTGCCGAAGGTGCGGCGCAGTCCGCTGACGTGGAGCACGGGTTCAGGCATCGGCGCGGCTCCTGTCGAGCGGGTGGTGGCACGCGGCCGGCTGGTCGCCGTGCGCCTCGGGGACCTGCGCGACGAAGTCGGCGTTCGGGAGCGGGACGAGCGCCGCGAGGGAGGTTCCCGACTAGTGGTGGGGGAGGTCGGGCGGGTCGCCGTCGAAG
>NZ_JBFBDY010001349.1:0-1114 GCF_040683475.1 Kitasatospora sp. NPDC093558
CGGGCCCAACCTGCGCCGGGCGATCGAAGGGGCGCTGGCCGACGCCCGGTGCGCGCCGGCCGACGTCGACGTGGTGTTCGCCGACGGCTACGGCGTCCCGGCGCTGGACCGGCTGGAGAGCCGGGCGCTCGCCGAGGTGTACGGCCCCGCCGGGGTGCCGGTCACCGTGCCCAAGACCACCACCGGCCGCCTCTACGCGGCCGGCCCGACGGTCGACCTGGTGGCGGCCCTGCTGGCGGTGCGCCACGGGGTGGTGCCGCCGACCGTGAACGTCACCGCGCCCTCCCCGGACTGCCCGGTCGACCTGATCCTGGGCGACCCCAGGGAGACGGCGGTGCGCACCGCCCTCGTGATCGCCCGCGGCCACAACGGCTTCAACGCCGCGGTCGTCGTCAGGGCCGTGTGAGCAGTGGACACGTGTGAGCAGTGGACAACGGAATCGAAGGAAACGGAGCTGGAGCGATGGACACCCTGAACCTGGAAGGCCTCCGGGACATCATGCGCCAGTGCGTGGGCACCGGCGAGGCCGTCGACCTCGACGGCGACATCCTGCACGCCGACTTCGGCGAGCTCGGCTACGACTCGCTGGCCGTCCTGGAGGTGGTCACCCAGGTCCAGGGCCGGCTCGGCGTCGCCATCCCGGACGAGGTGATCGACGACCTGCGCACCCCCGCCGCGCTGCTGGAGTACGTCAACCGGCAGCGCGCGGAGGCCTGAGCACGATGACCGGACACGGGCACACCGAGTCGAGCACGGTCGTGGCAGCGCCGTTCGACCTGGTCTGGGAGATGACGAACGACGTGGCCGGCTGGCCGCAGCTGTTCACCGAGTACGCCGCCGCGGAGATCCTCGAACAGCGCGGCGACACCGTGCGGTTCAGGCTCACCATGCACCCCGACGAGGACGGGGCGGTCCGCACCTGGGTCTCCGAGCGCACCAGCGACCGGAACACCCGCAGCGTGCGGGCCCACCGGGTGGAGACCGGGCCGTTCGAGTACATGAAGATCTACTGGGACTACCGGGAGACCCCGGAGGGAGTGCTCATGCGCTGGGTGCAGGACTTCCACGTGCGTGACGAACTCCCTTTCGGCGTCCGCGGCGAGCTCGCCGCGCC
>NZ_JBFBDY010001350.1:0-1114 GCF_040683475.1 Kitasatospora sp. NPDC093558
CACCCCGGGGAGCGCCGCCGGACCGGTCTTGACCAGCAGCCGCCGGTCCGTGCGGTGGCGCCAGCGCCCGGCCAGCTCGACGGCCGCCGCGGTCAGCCGCGCCGCCCCCAGGCTGCCGCCGTTGAGCACCAGCAGCCCGGCGCCCTCCGGCACGCCGAAGTGCCGCCGCGCCTCGGCCCGCAGCGCCGCCCGCTCCAGCCGGGCCACCGCCCCCACCAGCGGCATCCCGACCGTCTGCACCTCCCGCCCGGCCGGCAGGTGCTCCCGCGTGCGGTCGAAGGCGAGCGCCACGTGCGGGGTGAGCCGGGCGGCGAACCGGTTGGCCCGCCCGGGCACCGCGTTCGACTCGTGCACCACGCTCGGCAGCCCCGCCATCCGCGCACCCACGATCACCGGCGCACTCGGGTACCCGCCCATCCCCACCGCCACCTGCGCGCCCTGCTCCCGCAGGATCTCCCGGCACCGCCGGCCCGAACGCACCAGCGCCGCCGGCAGCAGGTAGCGCCGCGGGCCCAGCGAGGCGTCGAAGGGGATCATGTCGACGGTGTGCAGCCGGTGGCCCGCCTGCGGGATCAGCGTCGTCTCCAGGCCGCGCTCGGTGCCCACGAAGGAGATCACCGCCCGCGGATCGGCCCGGCGCAGTGCCTCCGCCAGCGCCAGGCCCGGGTAGATGTGTCCACCCGTGCCGCCCGCCCCGATCACCACCGACAGCGGCGGATGCTCCTCGGGGCTCTCGTGTTCTGTCGTCGTCCACATGCCGACGAGCCTGCTCAGGCCGTATAAGAGACTTCTCAGAGACGATTTGAGAGGCTGGCCCACATGATCAACGGGCAAGCCAACGGGCAACGAGTGCTGGTCGTCGACGACGACCCCGAGGTGCGCGCCGCCGTCGAGGACGGCCTCGCCATCGAGGGCTACCAGGTGCGCGGCGCCGCCGACGGCCTCGCCGCCCTCACCGAAGTCGCCTCCTGGCAGCCCGACGCCATGGTCCTCGACCTCCTCATGCCCGTCCTCGACGGCCTCGCCGTCTGCCGCCGCCTGCGCGCCCTCGGCGACCGCATCCCCATCCTCGTCCTCACCGCCCGCGACTCCGTCAGCGAACGCGTCGACGGCC
>NZ_JBFBDY010001351.1:0-1113 GCF_040683475.1 Kitasatospora sp. NPDC093558
CAGGGAACAAGCAGCCTCTCCGGCGCGAAGAAGCAGCTCCCCGGCCGGGCCCGTGACGCCTGGCGCGGGCCCGGGCCGTTCGAGAGCGAGCGGGCAATGACCGACCGCACCTTCGGCCGATCTCGCCGTCGGTTACCTGTCCAACGTCACCTCCCTGGCGGGCGGCCGGGGCATCGTCCAGGAGTTCAACTTCGCCGATGCCGGCTTGCGGGAACTCGACCTGGCGCGCGCCCCCACCGCCTGAAGCGCCGCCGACCGGGTGCCGGGTGACGGCTGTTGCGCCGCGTCTGGCATGGTGGCGTGTGTGATGATCTCAGCGGCGGCAGCCGGCGGAATGGCCCTGGTCGAACTGGGGATGGCACTGACGCCGGGCCCGAACATGGTGTACCTGGTGTCCCGGAGCGTCAGCCAGGGCCGCGCGGCCGGGCTTGTCTCGCTGGTCGGGACCGCGGTGGGCTTCCTTGTGTACATGACGTTGGCCAACGTGGGATTGGCGGTGGTCTTCGTTGCCGTCCCGTGGCTGTACATCGGCTTCAAGGCTGCTGGCGCGGCCTACCTCGCGTTCCTGGCCTGGCAGGCGCTCAGGCAGGGGGGCCGCGGGCTGTTCGAGCCTCGCAGCCTTCAGCGCGACTCGCACTGGAGGCTGCTGCGGATGGGGCTGATCACCAACCTGCTCAACCCGAAGGTCGCCATCCTGTACCTGGCGCTCATCCCGCAGTTCATCGATCCCGCACGCGGCCACACCACGGCCCAAGGGTTCGCTCTCGGCGCCGTGCAGATCGTGGTAGGCCTCACCGTGAACGGGCTGATCGTGCTCGCGGCCGGATCGATCGCCGGCCTGCTCAAGCGCCGCCCGGCATGGGCCAAGTGGCAGCGCTGGATCACCGGGAGCCTTCTCGGCGCCGTCGCGGTCGCGCTCGCCCGGGAAGTACCCGCCCGCGCGCGGGCTTGACCTCGGTCCACGAACCTTCCTCCCACAACGAAGCGGCGCGCCCCCCAAAGTGGGGGGCCCGCCCCCCGTGAAAGACTAAACAAGGGGTGGGGGCCCCCCGCGAGACGAACACGAATGGCCACACCGGGCAGCCCGGCGCGGCCCGGGGCGGGGGGGGCGCC
>NZ_JBFBDY010001352.1:0-1111 GCF_040683475.1 Kitasatospora sp. NPDC093558
GTCGAGGCCCGCGACGGCGGAGCCGGCCCGGGCTGGCGCCTGCACGCCTGGGAGCACGACGACGAGGCCGTGGTGCGCGGCTGGTCCGCGCTGTTCGACGCCTGGACGCTGCTCGCGCCCGTCCCGCCGGCCGCCCTGCGCGGCGTCTTCACCGTGCTGGCCGGACAGGCCGTGGACCAGGCCCCGCAGCTGCTCTCCTTCCTGCACCTGGTGGACGGCCCGGTCGCCGACAGCGAGCTCCTGGAGCTGCTGCGCCGCGGCCTGGACGAGCGCCGGGTCGGCGGCAGCGGGGGCGCGGGCCTGTCGCCCGTCCCGCACGCCGCCTCCGCCGTGTCGGCGGTCCGCGGCACCTGCCGCGAGCCGCAGATCGACACCCCGGCCGCGCCCGCGGACGTCGCCGCCGTCCTGGACTGGATGCTGGACGGCCTGGCGGCCGTCGGCGCCGTCGTGCGCAGGAACGATGCCGCGGAGCTGTCGCCGCTCGGGCACTGGGCGGTGCGGGCGAAGCTGGAGGAGATCTGCACGGTCGCCCAGACCGCGGCCGGTCACATCGAGCAGAGCGCCTACGAGCTGCTGAACGCCTGCGCCGACTACTCGCCGGGCCCGGCCAGGGCCGAGTACCGCGCCTGGGTGGCGGCCCGCCCGGCGGACCGCGCGGTGGCCGAGCTGCTGGACGCCGCCCAGGGCGACGACGCGCTGGTGCGCGGCCTGGCCTTCGAGGCGCTGCGGGTGGCCGGGGGCACGGCCGAGCAGGCGGTGCGCGCGGCCGTGGACGAGCCGGTGCTGCGCCCCTACGCGCTGCTGTGGCTCGCGGAGCAGTCGGACGAGGGCGTGTCCCCGGCCGACGTGCTGGGCGCGGAGGACGCCGCCTGGCTGTGGGTGGACACCGCGGCCGCGGTGCTGGACCACGGCGAGACCGAACTGCTGGTCGGCCACGTGGAGGGCGCCTCGGCGGGCGACCCGGTGCGGCTGTTCGCCCGGGCCCGGCAGTCGGGGCACCCGCGGGCGGCCTCGGTGCTGACGGCGGTCTCGGGCGTGCACCCGGACCCGGGCGTGGCCAGGGCGGCCCGCCGCTCGGCGTTCAGCGTCCACACCGGCGGGGCGTAGCACC
>NZ_JBFBDY010001353.1:0-1111 GCF_040683475.1 Kitasatospora sp. NPDC093558
GTGGCCCTTGTGCTTGGGGCCGGGCGCGACGGTGGCATTGGCGGCGAGGTCCCGCAGCGGGGCGGAGGTGTCGTGGTGGACGGCGGCGCCCGAGTCGGCGGACTGCTGGACGGGAGGCACGGCCGGGGCCGCGTGCGCGGGGGACGTCCCGAGCCAGAGCCCGGGCAGGGCGGCGAGGAGGGCTGCCAGTGCGGCGATCCGTCCTCTTCGCAGGGGGGAGCGTGACACTGAACATCCTTTCGGCAGCCGGGGATCGCCCGACAGGTGAGGGGGTGAAGGACGTTCACGCAGAAGTGCGCGCGTGTTCGCAACTCGGAAGTCTGACGAGAGACATGACATCGCACAAGATGTGCGACCAAAACTCATGCGGCGGCAACACGGCCGTCATCGGCCTTACGATCCAAGGACGTTGAGCAGGCGAGCGAACGCGACGCCCGTGTCGGCGAGCGCGATCGAGGCCCCCAGCAGCACCCCTGCGGCCGGCCAGGCCCGATGCCACTGGTTGCGCGGACGCTCCTGCCGAAGCGCGGCGACCCGGTCGGCGATCCGGTGCCGCGGGTAGGCGAGCGGCCGGGTCGGTCCGGGCGTACGGGCGGCGGTGGCGAGTGCCGCCCGGGCCAGTGAGCGGGTGGCGAGCGTCCTGGAGGAGACCGCCTCGGCGGCGGCCTCGTCCGCCCACCGTTCGATCCCGAACGCGAGCGCGTCCCGAAGCCCGCCCAGGATCGGGTTGACGGCCACCGCCAGGTCCGCGAACGCGGCGTAACGATGATGACGGAACCTCAGATGAGCTCTCTCATGGGCGATCAGGACGGCGCGCTCGTCGGACTCCAGCGCCCGGAGCATCCCCGAGGTCACCACGATCCGCGCGGGCCGGCCGGGCAGCGCGTAGGCGTCGGCGCGATCGTCCGCCAGTACGACCAGGTCGCCCGCGGCCGCCAGGCGGCGCACCGCCGCCACCGCGGACCGCTCCTGCGCCAGGCCGCGCACGGTGATCAGCAGTCGCACCACGATGGCGGCGAGCAGGAGCCCCGCCGCCACCCCGACTCCCCACGGCACCGGATCCACCGCCCCCAGGACATGCGGGTCGCAGTGGAGAAGCGCCCGCACCTGC
>NZ_JBFBDY010001354.1:0-1108 GCF_040683475.1 Kitasatospora sp. NPDC093558
ACCCCGGACGCGTCCTGGAGCGCGACGGCAGGACCGTCCGCTCGGTGTACGGCCTGCACCGCACGAACCCCGCGATCGCCGCGCTCACCCGCCGGCCGGCCCTGCTCGGCGCCGTCCGCGGCCTGCTCGACGACGACGTGTACGTGCACCAGTCGAAGGTGAACATCAAGGCGCCGTTCGCCGGCGACCAGTGGGAGTGGCACCAGGACTACGTCTACTGGCTCACCGGCGACGGCATCCGCCGGCCCGACCTGGTCAACGTCGCGGTGTTCCTGGACGAGGTGACGGAGTTCAACGGGCCGCTCACCTTCGTGCCCGGCTCGCACACCGCCGGGCTGCTCGCCAGCACCGACGCGGAGGGCATGCCGCTCGGCTACGAGGACGCGCCGGCCTGGGTGGCGACGCTCACCGCCGACGAGAAGTTCCGGGTGCGCCACTCCGTCATCGAGGAACTCGCCCGCGCCAACGGGCTGGTGAGCCCGAAGGGGCCCGCCGGGTCGGTGCTGGTGTTCCACCCGAACATCCTGCACTGCTCGGCGGCGAACATCTCGCCGTTCCGCCGGTCGATGCTGATGTTCGTCTACAACACCGTTGCCAACCGTCCCGAAGTCCCGGGCTTGCGGCCGGACTTCCTCGCGGACCCGCAGCCGGTCGCGCTCCAGCCGATCTGACGCTCCATCAGATAGATCAGCTCAATCAGCTCCATCAGCACATCGACTCACGGCGCCAGGGGGGCACCATGCGGGACGCGGACGAGCAGGTGACGGGATGACGAACGGGGCCCCGGTGCTCCGTGGACCACGGGTGCCCCACCGGGCGCCGTACGGGGTCCCGGGGCTGGTCCGCGACCAGCGGGCGCGCACCCCGGACGCCGTCGCCTGCTCCGATCCCGGGCGCACCCTCACGTACGCCGAGCTGGACCTGCTCAGCGACGCGTGCGCCGCCGCCGTGCTGGCCGCCACCGGCGGGCGCCGGGGCGCGGTGGCAGTGCGGATGCCCCGGCAGGCCGATCTGTTGGTCGCGCTGCTCGGGGTGCTCAAGGCCGGCTGCCACTACGTGCCGATCGCGGCCGACGAGCCAGCCGGGCGGGTCGCGGCCATGACCGGCA
>NZ_JBFBDY010001355.1:0-1106 GCF_040683475.1 Kitasatospora sp. NPDC093558
TCAGAGCAGGACGAAGACGTTCTGACCGCTCTCGTGCACCGTCTTGTCGAAGTCGATCAGGTCGAAGACCTTGAGCATGATGCCCTCCTCGACCCCGGGTGGCGGGTTGCCGAGCGCGCAGTTGACGGTCAGCAGACCCTTGAAGTGCTTCCACGGCTCCTTGTCCGGGGTGAGGTCGACCAGCAGCTTCAGCCGGCCGCCGAAGAAGTTCGGTGGGGTGCCCTGCGGCGTGCCGTTCCCGAAGGACTCGAAGCTCTTGACCTCACGGACCTGGAAGGTCCCCGTCGCAACCTCGCCGGTCGCGGCCATCTTGTGCTTGAACGTCCCGCCACCGCTGGCCGCGCGCGGGTGCAGGCTGAACGCGCCGGTGCCCTCGACGGTCACCACGTCGCCGTTCGACGCCATCGCCTGGTCGCCCTCCGGCGCCCCGACGGCCTGGTGCAGGAAGTCGTCCCCGACGTGCCAGCCGTAGACGGCACCATCACAGTGCGACCGCTCGCACCCCGACGACGCCCCCGCAGCCTGCGCGAACCCGAGCATCGACGCGCACATCAGAGCCAGCGCCACCAGCGCCCGGCCAATCGACCATCTCATTCAGAATCTCCCTCCACATTTGCAACACAGCGTGACTGACAATCACGGTACGCATCCAGCTGGGGGGCGTCGCGCGCTACTCGACCGAACGCCTGAGCGGGTGTTCTGTGAGCAGCTGTCCGGTTTTAGCCTGGGGGGACAGGGCCAGGACGCCTTGGGTGCGGCACGGTGAAGAAACCGGGCCCAGGTTCGGCGAGGGCGCCGCGGCCCTCGGCCGAGAGGGAGTGGGACCGGCAGCCGTCCGTGGCTCCCAGGCGCCGGTCGGCCGTTGCGGATGGGAGCGCCATGGCTCATTACGGGAGACTTGCGGTTGCGGTTGCGGCCGGTGCGGGTGCCGTTGCCGCCGCCGCTGTCGGCGGCCTGGGCCTTGTGACGGGTGCCCTTGCGGCGCCGGATCTGGGAGTCGGCCGACGGATGCGCCCGCTCGGGCCGCAGACCGTCGATATCCGAGCCCCGCGTGAGGTCGTCTTCGACGTTGTGGCGCAGCCGTACCGCAGCCGGCCGACACGTGC
>NZ_JBFBDY010001356.1:0-1106 GCF_040683475.1 Kitasatospora sp. NPDC093558
GCCGGTCACCGAGGATGTCGTGGACGGGGTCAGACACGGAGCTTTCCTTCCTCGCCGGCCGGGGTCCGGTCGGCGAGTTTGGCCGCGAGCGCGGTCCGGCCGCGGGCGAGGCGGCTCTTGACGGTGCTGGCGCTGACGCCGGTCTCGGCCGCGACCTGCTGGACGGAGAGGTCGCACATGTGGTGCAGGACCAGGGCGCTCCGCTGTGACTCGGGCAGGTCGCGGAGCGCGGTGACGAGCATCAGGTGTTCCTCGGTGGGCGGCTCGACGGTGGGTGGTTCTTGGTGGTGGTGGCGTCCGGCCAGGTGCAGGCCGCGGGCCAGCCGCCGCCAGCGGGAGACGGCCAGCCGCCGGGCCGTGGTCCGGATCCACGCCTCCGGGGCGTCGTGCGGGTCGAATGTGCGCCTTCGGTCCCACGCGCGGATGAAGGCCTCCTGGACCACGTCCTGTGCTTCGGACCAGTTGCCGGTCATCGCGTAGAGCTGCCCGGTCAGGCGGGAGAAGGACGCCGCGTAGAACGCGTCGAACTCCTGTGGCGTCATCAAATGCCTTTCTTCTGGGGCTGTCCGTCAGCTCGCGGCACATGCGGCCCGCGCGGAAGGACCCCTCGGCCGCGGCGGTGGAGCCGTGCGGCCTGGGCGGAGCCTCCCGCCCTGTACGCACACGCACCGTCCCGGGGTTGCACCCACCGCCTATGACCTGGATCACGTGTGCGGGGTGCGACCCGTCGGGCGCCGGAAGGCGTACAGGGGCGCGGGCATCAACCGGACGCCCGCAGGAAAGGACACGGATTCATGCGTATCCGCCCGATCATGCTCATCGCCGCCGCCGCCGCAGTCATCGCGACCGCGGGGGGAGCGGCCACCGCCGCGACCAGCACCTCGACGCCCACCGCCGCGACCAGCACCTCCACGCCCACCCCCACGGCCCACGGCAAGCCCTCCAACGCGCCCACCGCCACGGCCCACGGCGCCGGCTCGGCCGGCTCCCCGGTGGTCTCCGGCACCGCCACCCCGCCCGCTTACACGGGCGCCGCCCCGGGGACGCCCCCGAGCGACCCCGGGCCCGCGCCCGGGAGCCTGGCGACCTCCCGGGGTGCCGACCCG
>NZ_JBFBDY010001357.1:0-1105 GCF_040683475.1 Kitasatospora sp. NPDC093558
GACTCCCTCCTCCGCCTTGCGATGCACGCACCCCAACGCCGCCCGGCCCGCCCTCCGGGCGGACGACGGGAGCCCGAAGACAGGCCCCCAGGCGCGCCCTGATAGCGTCGCCGGGCCGGCCGCGGGACTCCGGTGCGACTTCCGGAACCTGCCTCTACCGCAATGATTCGCAGCTCGCGCCCCCATTCCCCGGCCGGCACCCCCACCCGACGGCTGGAAGGCTCAGGAAGGCCATGGACGCGTACGCCGACCTGATCGCCGCGGACGACGTGCTGCTGTTCGTCAACGCCGCCATCACCGCCACCGGCCAGCGCGAGTTCCACGCCTCCGCCGACCAACAGCAGCTCTCCCTCGGCTTCCTCCACGAGTACGTGCGCGTCAACTACCGCGAGCCCTACGCCGCCGCGCTCGCCCTCGACATCAACGACCACAACGCCGCGCTCATCATCCGCGACCTCCTGGCCACCACCCGCGACGCAACCCCCGAGCAGCGCCGCACCGAGGGCCGGCTCATCGCCCGCCGCCTCGCCCTCCTGCCCCCGCAGCGCGTCTACCGGCTCATCGCCGACCTGCGCCGCCGCAAGGTCAACAACCGCCGCACCCGCGCCATCCTCCGCGACTGGCTCGCCGCCCGCCCCGACCAGGCCCTCGACGCCGTCAAGTACCGCGCCGGCCTCAAGCGCGCCCTGCGCCACGCCCACCTGCGCCCCGGCCACGACGAGGTCGGCGCCTTCCTCTTCGCCCCCGCCGCCGCCCGCGCCCCCTACCGCACCCCGCTCCTCGACGCCTGGCGCCGCGCCCACTACGAGCAAGGCGCCCTCTACGAACTGCCCTACTCCGTCGCCGAGGGCTTCGCCCACCGCCACGGCATCCCGCGCGGCGCGTTCCTCGACCGCATCGCACCCCGCATGACGAGCCTCGAACGGCTGCGCCTCCAGGAGTCCGCCCGCGGCCACGGCGCCACCGTCACCACCGACCTCGCCCGCATGCCGCTCACCCGCCTCGCCACCTACGTCCTCGCCCTGCCGCCGGAGGACCGCACCGCCCGGCGCGCCGAACTCACCGACGCCCTGCGGGCCGCAGCCCGCCGCGCCGCCGGGGCCCA
>NZ_JBFBDY010001358.1:0-1105 GCF_040683475.1 Kitasatospora sp. NPDC093558
CGGCGATCACGTCGTCGAAACCGGCGTAGCGGTCCGGCAGTTCGCCGGGGTGCTTGGGCCAGATGCGGGCGCCGTCGACGTCGGCGAGGGTCGGCAGCGCGGGGTCGGCGTTGGCGCGCAGGAAGTCGTCCCAGGCCCAGGCCGACAGGTCGAGGATCTCGCGGGCGAGGAAGTCGCGGCCGACGAGGCCCCGGGTGGGCAGGGACGGCGCGCCGGGGCGGTCGGATTCGTAGTTGGTCACCACGGGGAAGTCGACCTCGACGACCTCGGCGCCGGCGCGCTCCAGGTCGCGGCGGGCGGCCTGCCACAGGGCGATGACCGAGGGGCGGGTGTCGATCCGCTGCCCGGTCCGGCCGCCGACGCCGCCGTCCGGGTTGGTGCCCGCGTCGGGGTCGGCGTTGATGTACATCCTGGGCACGCCGACGCGCTGGCCCGCGAGCGTTGCCCGTGCCGCCGCCGTGTCCGCGGGAGCCAGTGCCGGGTACGAGGCCGGGCGGACGCGGGACGGTGCGGGCAGTGGCACCCAGGGCTGGGAGCGCCACAGGTCGCCGCGGGTGTCCGGGTCGTCGGCGACGATGACGTCGAGCAGTTCGAGGAGGTCGGCCATGGTGCGGGTGTGCGGGACCACGACGTCCATGGTCGGCACGAGCGGCCAGTTGCCGCGCACCGAGATCACGCCGCGGCTCGGGGTGTAGGCGCACAGGGCGTTGTTCGAGGCGGGGGCCCGGCCGGAGGACCAGGTCTCCTCGCCGAGGCCGAACGCGCCGAACGAGGCGGCCGTGGCGGTGCCCGAGCCGTTCGAGGAGCCGGAGCCGTAGGCGCTGGTCAGCCAGTCGGCGCTGTAGGGGCTCTCGGCGCGGCCGTAGACGCCGCGCTGCATGCCGCCGTTGGCCATCGGCGGCATGTTGGTCAGGCCGATGAGGACGGCACCGGCGGCGCGCAGCCGCTCGACGGCGAAGGCGTCGCGCTGGGCGACGAGGTGCTCGAACGCCGGTGAACCGGCCGCGGCGGTCAGGCCCTTGGCGAGGTAGCTGTCCTTGGCGGTGTAGGGGATGCCGTCGAGAGGGCCGAGCAGGCCGTGGACCAGGCCCCGCAGCTGCTCTCC
>NZ_JBFBDY010001359.1:0-1104 GCF_040683475.1 Kitasatospora sp. NPDC093558
CCCGGAAGCGCGGCGCCTTCGACGCCTCGCGCACGGCCGCGGACAGCCGCTCGGCGGCCCGCGCGTACTCGGCGCGGTAGGCGTCGTCCTCTGCGGCGTCCGCGGACGCAGCGAGCGCCGGGTCGGTGAGCGGCAGCACGGTGTCGGCCGGGAAGCCGGTGCTGCGCAGCACGACGTCGCGCCACACGGACCATCCGGTCTCCCCGAGCGGGACGAGGTGCTGCCCGTCGGATCTGCTCATGCCGCCTTCTTCCGGTCGATCTGGGCCGCGAGGGCGTCCAGGGTGGGGTAGTCGAAGAGGGCGGCGATGCCGAGGTCCACGCCGAACTCGTCGTGGATGTGGGAGACCAGCTCGACCGCGGTGAGGGAGTTGCCGCCGATGTCGAAGAAGTCGGCGCCGTCGGCGATCTCGGGCCAGCCCAGCAGGCCCGTCCACAGCTCGCGCAGGCGGGCGGTGGTGGCGTCCCGCTCCGTCGGGGCGGGCTCGGGGGCCTGGAGCGTCGGTGCGGCTTCCTGGGCGGTTGTCTGACGGATCGTCACATGCGTCGGCGTGTAGGCCCGGAGCAGGTCCAGGAGGAGTGCCGCGTCGGTCGGTTGGGGTGCGGAGACGACGAGTGTGCGAGCCGCGGGCGGGGCCCCGGTGGCCGCGAGGGCGGTGAGGACGGCGTCGGCGGCGTCGGGCCGGCTGCGGGTGACGGTCGCGAACAGGTCGAGCACCGGGCGGCCGGCGAAGGCGCGGGCGAGGGCCGCGAGGCCGAACGCCCGGGGGCCGAAGGCGTCCGTCGCGGTGGCATCCGGGGCCGGGCCGGCCAGGTGGAGGACGCCGTGGACGGGGCCGTGGCGCTCGGTGACGTCGTCGAGGAGCGCGGAGAGCGCCTCGTGGTCGGTGACGTCGCAGCCGGCCGACTCGGCGGTGGCGCCCAGGGACTCCAACTCGTCCACCAGGTCCGGCCGTTCCGCCGCCTTGCGGCCGAGGAGGACGAGCGTGGGGTGCAGTCCGGTGGCGGCCAGGTGCGTCGCCACCCGGACGCCGAGGCGGCCGGTGCCGCCGGTGATCAGGTACGTGCCGGCGGGCCGGAGGGCGGGGCCCTCGGCGGGCGTCAC
>NZ_JBFBDY010001360.1:0-1103 GCF_040683475.1 Kitasatospora sp. NPDC093558
GCCGGTCCGGCCCCGCTCGACGTCGCCCTCGCGCTGGCCACCACGCGCGGCGCGCTGGAGCACCGGGCCGCCGTCACCGGCGCCGGCCGCGCCGAACTCCTCGACGCCCTGGACGCGCTGGCCGCCGGACGGCCCTCGCCCCAGGTAGTGCAGGGCACCGCGGCCGGCACCCGCAAGGTGGTCTTCGTGTTCCCCGGCCAGGGCTCCCAGTGGGCCGGCATGGCCGCCGAACTCCTGGACACCGCACCGGTGTTCCGGGCCAGGATCGAGGAGTGCGAGCGCGCGCTCGCGCCGCACACCGACTGGTCGCTGACCGAGGTGCTGACCGGCGCGCAGGGCGCCGCCGCGCTGGAGCGGGTCGACGTCGTGCAACCGGTGCTGTGGGCCGTCATGGTCTCGCTGGCCGCGCTCTGGCGCTCCTACGGCGTCGAGCCGGCCGCCGTGATCGGCCACTCGCAGGGCGAGATCGCCGCCGCCGCGGTGGCCGGGGCGCTGTCCCTGGAGGACGCGGCGCTCGTGGTCGCGCTGCGCAGCCGACTGATCCGCACCGAACTCGCGGGCAAGGGCGGCATGGTGTCCGTCCAGCTGTCGCAGGCCGAGGTCGTCGAGCGCATCGCGCCGTGGGGCGAGCGGATCTCCGTGGCGGCCGTCAACGGCCCGCGCTCGGTGGTCGTCTCGGGCGACCCCGGGCCGCTGGCGGAGCTCGTCGAGCAGTGCGAGGCGGACGGCGTGCGGGCGCGGCGGATCGACGTGGACTACGCGTCGCACTCCGCGCAGGTCGAGTCGCTGCGCGAGCAGCTGCTGGAGATCCTCGCGCCGATCCGGCCGCGCCGCTGCGACGTCGCGTTCTACTCCACCGTCGAGGCCGCACTCCTGGCCGACACGAGCGTCATGGACGCCGACTACTGGACGCGCAACCTGCGCCGGACGGTGCACTTCGAGGAGACGAGCCGGCTGCTGCTCGCCGACGGGCACGGCGCGTTCGTCGAGGCCTCCCCGCACCCGGTGCTCGCCATCGGGCTCCAGGAGACGGCGCTGGACGCCGGCGCCGACGCCGACGTGTGCGGCTCGCTGCGGCGCGGCGAGGGCGGCCTCGACCGCTT
>NZ_JBFBDY010001361.1:0-1100 GCF_040683475.1 Kitasatospora sp. NPDC093558
CGCAGAGCCGGGCGACCCGGTTGGCGACCGCGCTGCCGTGGTCGCGGCGGATCAGGTGCAGGCAGAGGTCCATCCCGGCGGCGGCACCGGCCGAGGTGAGGACGTCGTCGTCGTCGACATAGAGGACGTCGGGGTTGAGCGGCGTCCGCGGGTACTGCGCGCGGAAGCGGTCGCTGTGCGCCCAGTGCGTGGTCGCGGGGCGGCCGTCGAGCAAGCCGGCGGCGGCGAGGACGAAGGACGCCGTACAGATCGACACCAGGCGTGCGCCGGGCCGGAGTCGGGCCAGTGCGGCGGCGACCGGCCCCGGGAGCGGTTCGTCGATCGGGTCCTGAGTGGCCGCGACGACCAGGGTGTCGGCGCCGGCGATCACGCGCGCGTCGTGCTCGACGGCGATCGAGAAGTCCTCGCTGGTGCGCACCGGCCCGCCGTCCACGGTGCAGTGGAGGACCTCGTAGAGCCGGCCGCGGTCCGGGCCGCGGGCGAGGCCGAAAGCCTTGGCGGGGATGCCGAATTCGTAGGGGACGACGCCCGGGAGGGCGAGGACGACGACGCGGTGGACGGCGTTCTGCATGGCCAGATCCTCTCACTTGTTGGCGATCTGGCCACTCGTTTCCGGTACCCGGCGGCGCCAGGCTGTGGATCGACCGCAGTCGAGACGAGGAGTGATGCCGGATGCCGGCGAAAATGGTGGCCGTGGCCTTCGAGGAGCCGGGCGGGCCCGAAGTCCTGAAGGTCGTGGAACGGGAGCGGCCGGTGCCAGGACCGACGGAGGTGCTGGTCCGGGTGCACGCGGCCGGCGTCAATCCGGTCGACTGGAAGACCCGCGCGGTCGGCGTCCTGTACCTCCCCGGTGACGGCGTCGTCGGGTGGGACGTCTCCGGCGTGGTGGAGGCCGTCGGCCTCGGCGTGACGCTCTACCGGCCGGGCGACGAGGTGTACGGCATGCCGGGCTTCCCGCGGATGGTCGGCGGATACGCCCAGTACGTGGCCGCCCCGGCGCGCCACTTCGCCCCGAAGCCGGCCGGCCTCGACCACGTCCGGGCGGCGGCCCTGCCGCTGGCCGCACTGACCGCCTGGCAGGCGCTGATCGACACGGCGGG
>NZ_JBFBDY010001362.1:0-1097 GCF_040683475.1 Kitasatospora sp. NPDC093558
GCCTCAGTCCTGGAAGGTCCGGTCGTTGAGCAGGTCGAGGTTGCGGAAGACCGGCGGCCCGTCGCACAGGGCCGCGACCTGGGCCGCGAATTCCGCCGTCTCCGGGCGGTCGGAGTTCTCCATCGCCAGCTCGTACGAGGGGAACTCCACGATGTTCAGGTACACGTTCTCCCGGTCACGGTCACGGGTCTGCATGGCCCGTGTCGCCAACCGGCGGCCCGCGTTCTTCTCGACCCAGCTGTCGAGCAGGGCGTTGAACTCGTCGATGCGGCTCGTCTTGTACTCGATGATCTGGATGAAGCTCACGTCGGGCTCCTTGACTCAGCAGAAGGATGGGCGGCTGAACGCCTCCTCCAGCGTCGCCCGGGCATCCGCGCCCCGCAAAGGCGGCAGCCGGCCTGCCGGGTGTGTGGCGGCGGTCTCAATGAGGCCCGCCGGGTGCCGACTCAGCGTGGTGGTGGTGTGCCCGGTCGGTGACGTCGCCGGGGGCCGGGCGGTGAGTGCGCTCACATGCGAATGCCAGGCACGACGGCGGGTAGTGCTGCCCGTTCCGCGTCATCCCGCACGGAGGCCGAAACGTGTTTGCGCAGGCGGGGAGGCGTTGACGCGCTCCCCGCGGCCCGGCCCTCGAACCGGTGCCGGTCCTGCGGCTACGACCGTGGATCGTAGCGAGGGGGCCTTGGAGGGCGGCGCCGCGGTCTGGCACCTTGGCATTCGTCGTCGGCCACACCGGCTCCTGTCCCGCCGGATGCGGCCAAGCGCCGACTCACTCCCCGCGACCGTTCGGCCCCTGTCCGGCCACGGTCCCGGGCGGGGTGTGACGTCGGCCCAACCCGATTGAGGTCTTGCTCTTCATGCCCGCTTTCAAGCTCCGTATGCGTACGTCTGCCGCGATCCTCGCCGGTGCCGCCGGTCTGACCGCGCTGGGTGCGGCCGTGGTCCCCGCCGCCGCCAATGCCGCGACCGCCTCCCCGCAGGCCATCGCCGCGCAGATCGTGCCGGCGGACCAGCTGGCCTCGTTCAGCCAGATCATTTCCCACGAGTCGGGCTGGAACGTGACCGCGACCAACCCGAGCTCGGGCTCGTACGGCCTGGGC
>NZ_JBFBDY010001363.1:0-1096 GCF_040683475.1 Kitasatospora sp. NPDC093558
GTCTCCACGGCGTGGCTGGGGCCGCGGCGGGCGAGCGCGGTGCTGGCGTCGTCGGCGGTGCGGCGGTGGACGGCGTCGGCGGCGGCGGTGGGGGCGTCGCCCGGTCGCGGGGTGAAGCGCAGCCGGCCGGCGAACGGCTGGAGCGTGGCGACCAGGTCGAGGGCGGCGTCGTGTTCGCCCGCGCGGACCAGCCAGGCGACCGTGAGCAGGGCCGCCTCCTCGGGCACGGTGACGCGGTAGCGGCCGCTGTCGAGGAGGCCCCACAGGGCGGTGAGGCCGGGTTCGGTGAGCGAGTGGGCGAACAGCTCGGCGCGGTCTTCGGGTATGCCCGCGGCGCGGCAGGCCGCCGCCTCGTCGGGCTGGAGGGGGCCCTCGGCGCGGGCGCGGCCGGTGGCGAAGCCGCCGCGCAGCACCTCGGGGGTCACCCAGGCGGGCAGGTCCTTCACCGGGGTGCGGGAGCCGATCCGCAGGCGGCCGTCGCGCATCCCGGCCAGCACCGCGCGCCAGCCGCCCATCCGCTGCTCGGCGCGCTCCCGGGTAGCCGGGTCCGGGTGGGACAGGGCGGTGGTGAAGGCGCGGGCGAGCTGACCGTGCGCGTAGTCGGTGGAGACGGCGGCGGTGGCGGAGTCGGCGGCCGTCGGGCGCGAGTGCTGCTGCTCAGCGTTGGTGTCCATGGCCGACGTGGCGGGCCCTGCCCCCGCGCCCTCCAGGTCCCGAGCCTGGTGCTCTGCCTCACTGAGCTACACGTCGCTGTCGGGACGAGACCCTACGGAGCGGCCGGGGTGGGGGCAACGCAATATCCCTGTCCCCGCCGAGGCCGTTTCGGCTGCACGCTCGTTAACCGCAGTACGCCACTCGCGGACGAGGACCGGAGGTTCCTGTGTCGGACGAAACGCCACCGCAGTACCCGCAGTACCGGAGCTACAGCTGGGAGGACGAGCAAGGCGGCTTCTACCTGGTCCTGTACCCGGACGACGAGGAGGCCGACGAGGAGCGCAAGGCCCACCTGCGGGCGATGGGGGCCCGGATGGCGGCGGATCTGGTCGCCGAGCAGCAGCCGGAGCCCACCCGGCCGGCGCTGCGGCTCGTCCGGGAC
>NZ_JBFBDY010001364.1:0-1094 GCF_040683475.1 Kitasatospora sp. NPDC093558
TTGAAGGGCCGCCACGGAGGCCCCGGCCGGGAAAACCCGCTCTTGCGGATGGCAAGCGTGTGCAACTATTGTTCCAGCAGATAGTGCAGCTGCAACCAAGTTGCAATCAACGCGCCCGGGGAGCCGCCATGAGCACCACCCTCTTCACCCCTTACACGCTGCGGGAACTGACCGTCCCCAACCGCGTGTGGATGCCGCCGATGTGCCAGTACAGCGCCGCGCCGGACGGCGAGGCGGCCGGGGTGCCGACGGACTGGCACTTCACCCACCTCGCGGCGCGGGCGGCCGGCGGCACCGGGATGATCATCGTGGAGGCCACCGCCGTGTCCCCCGAGGGGCGCATCAGCCCGTACGACCTCGGGCTGTGGAACGACGCCCAGACCGGGGCGTTCCGGCGGATCACCGCGTTCCTCAAGGAGCAGGGCAGCGTCGCGGCCATCCAGCTCGGCCACGCCGGGCGCAAGGCGTCCACCGAGCGCCCCTGGGTCGAGCGCGGGCGCGCGCTCGCCCCGCACGAGACGCACGGCTGGACGCCGGTGGGCCCCAGTGCCGTCGCCTTCTCCCCCGGGCACACCACGCCCGAGGAGCTGACGCGGGAGCAGATCGCCGTGATCGTGGGGCAGTTCGCCGACGCCGCCCGGCGCGCGCTGGACGCCGGGTTCCAGGCCGTCGAGCTCCACGGCGCCCACGGCTACCTGATCCACCAGTTCCTCTCCCCCGCGAGCAACCGCCGCACCGACGAGTACGGCGGCTCGTTCGAGGGCCGCACCCGCTTCGCCCTGGAGGTCGTCGACGCCGTGCGCGCCGTGTGGCCCGAGGAGCTGCCGCTGCTGTTCCGCGTCTCGGCCACCGACTGGATCGCCGAGAACCCCGAGGACGGGCGCGAGGGCTGGACGCTGGAGGAAACCGTGCGCCTCGCCAAGGAGCTCCACGCCCGCGGCGTGGACCTGCTGGACGTCTCCACCGGCGGTCTCGTGCCCGACGCGAAGATCGAGGCCGGGCCCGGTTTCCAGGTGCCCTTCGCCGAGGCGGTCCGCGACCGCAGCGGCATGCCGGTGGCCGCCGACGGCATGCGCACCGTGCCCGGCCCGGGG
>NZ_JBFBDY010001365.1:0-1093 GCF_040683475.1 Kitasatospora sp. NPDC093558
ACCTCCCCTGCCCACACGAAACTTCGTGGGCGCATCGTATCCGTGCGGGCCACGGGCCTCTACAGAATTTCCTGGGTCGCCTCCAGGCGCTCCCGGACGCTCGCCCCGGCGCCGCTCGCCGAACTCGCCGACGGCGCGGGCGGCACCCCCTTCGAACCGGTGCCGGCCGGGCTGGAGGACCGGGCCATGGTGTTCTTCACGTCCGGCAGCACGGGCGTCCCCAAGGGGGTGCTCATCCCGCACCGCGCGGTCACCCGGATGTTCGGCCCGGGCGGTCTGGACGGGTTCGGTCCCGGGCACGTCACCCCGCAGGTCGCACCCGGGGCCTGGGACATGTACGCGTTCGAGCTGTGGGGCCAGCTGACCACCGGCGGCACCGTCGTCGTGGTCGATGAGAACCACCTCATGCCCAGCCGGCTGCGCAGCCTCGTCGCGGACGAGGGCGTCGACACGGTCTGGCTGACGACCTCCCTGTTCAACCTGGTCGTCGACGAGGACCCGGACGCCTTCGAGGGCCTGGGGACGCTCTACGTAGGGGGCGAGAAGCAGTCCCCCAAGCACGTCGCACGGTTCCTGGAGCGCTTCCCCGCGCTGCCGATCTGGAACGGCTTCGGCCCCGCCGAGAACTGCATGCTGACGACGGTGCACCGGATGGTGCCGGCCGACACCGCCGCGCCCTCGGGCATCCCGGTGGGCGTGCCGGTGCCCGGCACGACCGTGGTCCTGCTGCGCGAGCACGGAACGCCCGCCGCGCCCGGCGAACGCGGCGAGATCGTCGCCGTCGGCCCCGGCGTGGCCCTGGGCTACCTGAACAACGAGACGCTGACGCGCGAGCGGTTCCCGGTCCTGGAGATCGCCGGCGAGCGGCGGCCCGTCCTGCGCACCGGCGACGTCGGCATGTTCGACGACGACGGGGTCCTGCACTACTACGGCCGCCGCGACCGGCAGATCAAGCTCAGCGGCAACCGGATCGAGCTCGGGGACGTCGAGGCCGCCGCCTCCGCGATCCCGGAGATCCGCACCTGCGCCGCCGTCGCCCGCACCGACGAGGGCGGGACGGTCGACCACATCGCGCGCGTCTACACCCTCGCCG
>NZ_JBFBDY010001366.1:0-1092 GCF_040683475.1 Kitasatospora sp. NPDC093558
GGGGAGGGCGTGCGTCGGGTTATCCACAGGCCTGCTCGCCGAACGGGCCGTCACCGGGGGAGGCGGCCCGGACCTGGCCGATGAAGTCGGCGGTCAGCTGCTCGACGACGCCACCCGGCCGAGGCGGTCGACCGCTACCGCTCCGTGCTCGACCACCAGGAACCCCGGCTCGGCCCCGACCACGCCGACACGGTGGCCTCCTTCGGCCGCTTCGCCTACTGGACCGGGGAACTCGGCGACCCTGAGCGCGCCGTCCCACGCTACGACGAACTCCTCGCCCGACAGCGGCGGCTGCTCGACGACGGCCACCTCGCCGTGCTCAACACCCGGGCGAACCTGGTCTCCTGGCACGGCCAGGCGGGCCGGACCGGGCCGGCCCTGGAGCTGTGCGAGGAGCTCCTGCGCGACGTCGAGCGGCACACCCCCGAGGACCACCCGCTGCGCCCGATCACCGAGGCCGAGCACGCCCATTGGAGGGGCGCCGCGGGCGCCCCGGCCGAGGCCGCGGCGGCCCTGCTCCTCGTCCTGCCGCGGGTGACCGCCGCGCTCGGCCCCGCCCACACCGACCCGTTCGCGGTGCGGTGGCGGATCGCCCACTGGACCGGCGTGGCGGGCCGGCCCTCGCAGGCCCGGGAGCTGATGCGCAGCCTGCTGACGGACGTCAGCTCGGTGCTGATCCCCGAGCACGTCACCTTCCTGACCTGCCGGGTGGAGTACGCCCACTGGACGCTGGCGACGGGCGACGTGGAGCAGGCCAGGGCCCTGCTGACCGAGCTGGCCCCCGAGGTGGAGGCGGTGCTGGGGCCCGGGCACCCGGAGGCCGTACGGGCCCGTGAGCTGCTGGCCGCCCTGCCCGACCCCGCGGCGGGACGGGAGCGGTGAGCGGCCGCACCCCGGCACGGGACTCGAAGCGGCAGTCCCGGTGGACTGGTGCGCTCGGCACCCGCGGGCTTCCGGCGGCGTTCTGGTGGCTGTGGGTGAGCACCCTGGTGAACCGCCTGGGCACCTTCGCCGTCCCGTTCCTGACGCTCTACCTGACCATGGAGCGCGGCCGCTCGGCGGCGTTCGCCGGGCTGGTCGCGGCGGCGTTCG
>NZ_JBFBDY010001367.1:0-1091 GCF_040683475.1 Kitasatospora sp. NPDC093558
TCCCCGAACACGAACACCACACCCGTCCGCGCCATGCTCGTCCTCGGCACCCGCCCGGAGGCGATCAAGCTCGCGCCCGTGGTGCGCGCCATGGCCGCCTCCCCACACTTCGAGCCGCTCGTCGTCTCGACCGGACAGCACCGCGAGATGCTCCAGCAGATGCTCGAACTCCTCCAGGTCGAGGCCAAGTTCGAGCTCGATGTGATGAGAGAGCGGCAGGAGCTGTCCAAGCTGACGGCCCGTCTGGTCGAAGGGCTGGGCGAGGTCGTCCACGCCGAGCGCCCCGACCTCGTCATCGTCCAGGGCGACACCACCACCGCGCTCACCGGCGCCCTCGCCGCGTTCTACGAGCACATCCCCGTCGCCCACGTCGAGGCCGGACTGCGCACCGGCGTGCTCGACAACCCCTTCCCCGAGGAGCTCAACCGCCGCCTCATCGGCCGCATCGCCCGCTGGCACTTCGCGCCCACCCCCCGTGCCGGCGCACACCTCACCGCCGAGGGCGTGCCGGCGGCGGAGCTGTTCGTCACCGGCAACACCGTCATCGACAACCTGCTCTGGGTGCTCGAACAGGGCGCCGGCCGCGACCACTTCGAGAGCAGCGGCCTGCGCCGCGTCCTCGTCACCCTGCACCGCCGCGAGAACCAGGGCGACAAGATGCGCGCCATGGGCAAGGCCCTGCGCCGGCTCGCCGACCGCGGCGACGTCGAGCTCGTGCTGCCACTCCACAAGAGCCCCGCCGTCCGCGAGGCCCTGCTGCCCGAACTGTCCGACCACTCCGCCGTCCGCATCGTCGAGCCGCTCGACTACGTGGACTTCTCCGCCACCCTGGCCGGCTGCGACCTCGTCCTGACCGACTCCGGCGGCATCCAGGAGGAGGCCCCCACCCTCGGCAAGCCCGCCCTCGTCCTGCGCACCACCACCGAGCGGCCCGAGGCCGTGGAGGCCGGCGCGGCCCGACTCGTGGGCACGGAACCGGACGTCATCCTGGACGCCGCCATGCACCTGCTGGACGACGAGGAGGCGTACGGACGCATGGCGAAGGCCGGAAACCCGTTCGGCGACGGGCACGCCACCGAGCGGATCCTGGC
>NZ_JBFBDY010001368.1:0-1090 GCF_040683475.1 Kitasatospora sp. NPDC093558
GCGGGCGGGATCGCGAAGCCGTTGCGCAGGTCGCGCAGGCGGCGGCCGATCCTGGGGGCGTCCACGGTGAGCACGAGGGCCGAGAGCCCGGCCGCCTCGGCCCGTCCGACCAGGGCGGCGAGGGCGGCGCGCTCGCGCAGCCAGTACAGCTGGAGCCAGACCGGGCCGGTGGCGGCGGCCGTGATGTCCTCCAGGGTGCGGCTCGCGAACATGCCGGCGACGAGCAGCGCCCCGGCCGCGCCGGCCGCCCGCGCGGTCGCCGTCTCGCCCTCGGGGTCGACCAGCCGGTGGTAGGCCATCGGGGCGATGCCGACCGGGAGCGCGAGCGGACTGCCGAGCAGGGTGGTGGCGAGCGAGCAGACCGAGACGTCGACGAGCGTGCGCGGCCGGAACGCATAGTGGGCGAACATCTCCCGGTTCGCCGCCAGGGTGCGTTCCGCGCCGCTGCCGCCTTCGATGAAGTCCCAGATTTCGCGCGGAAGATGTGCGCGCGCGGCACGCTCGATCCCGGCCAGCGTGGTCACTCCCACGAATGCCTCCCCATTTCTCAGACAGCGGGGCCGGGACGGCCGCACGCGGGCCGCTCCCGGTTGGGCAGCGTAGGAGCAACAAGCACATTGGTATAGACCTTGATTTGACCAATCGTCTGTGCCATGGTCTGGCCACGGAATTGACCGTTTTGGTTGTTCACGGCGTCCATGTCAAATCCCCTCACTATGCGGAGTGGTGTTGACCGCCTTTTCGAGCCCTTCACTCCCCCTCCCCACGCCGCCACACGCCGACGCCCCACCCGAATGGGTCGACGAGCTGCTGCTGGCCGGCCCGGGGAACGAGGAGTGCCTGCACTTCGGCGGCCCGGTCGACCGGGCCGCCCTGCGCGCCCTCGTCGACGAGCAGACCGCGCGGCTCGCCGCCGCCGGACTCGGCGCGGGCGGCACGGCGGCCCTGCGGCTGCCGCCCTCGGTGGCGTTCGTCGCCGTGCTGCTGGCAGCATGGCGGCTCGGCGCCCAAGTGGCCCTGCTCGACCACCGGTTGACCGACCACGAGGTCGACGCGGCGGTGGCCCGGCTGGCCCCGCAGGTGCTGGTAG
>NZ_JBFBDY010001369.1:0-1089 GCF_040683475.1 Kitasatospora sp. NPDC093558
CGGGGAGTCGGCCGCCACCGGCATCCTCCAGGCCTTCGCCCTCGCCTGCGGCTTCCTCTTCGTCACGCTCTACCACGGGCTGCTCGGCGGCCCCCAGGCGCTGCTCTTCGGCACCTTCCTCGGCATCACCGACCGGCAAGTGCTGCTGCTCGCCGCCGTCGGCGCCGCCGTCCTCGCCGCGCTCGCGCTGATCGGCCGCCCGCTGCTGTTCGCCACCCTCGACCCCGAGGTCGCCGCCGCCCGCGGCGTGCCCGTGCGGTGGCTCGGCGCGGCCTTCCTCCTGCTGCTCGGCGCCGCCACCGCCGAGGCCGGGCAGATCACCGGCAGCCTCCTCGTCTTCGCCCTGCTCGTCATCCCGGCCGCCACCGCCCAGCAGCTCACCGCCCGCCCCGGCACCGGCCTGCTGCTCGCCGTGCTGCTCGGCCTCGCGGCCGCCTGGACGGGACTGTTCGCCGCCTACTACTGGCCCTACCCGCTCGGCTTCCTGGTGACCACCGTCGCCTTCGCCGGCTACCTCCTGGCCCTCGCCCGGCGGGCCCTCGCCGGCCCCGCCCGCACCACGGAGGTGACGGCGTGACCGGCATCCTCGGCCAGCCCTTCTTCCAGCACGCGCTCCTCGCCGGCACCGCCATCGCCCTCGCCTCCGGCCTGGTCGGACACTTCCTCGTCCTGCGCGCCCAGACCTTCACCGGCGACGCGCTCGGCCACGTCGCCTTCACCGGTGCCATGGCCGCCCTCGCCGGCGGCTACGACCTGCGGCTCGGCCTCTTCGCCGCCACCGTCGGCGCCGCCCTCCTGCTCGGCCTGCTCGGCCGCCGCGGCCGGCCCGACGACGTCGCCATCGGCGCCCTCTTCAGCTGGATCCTCGGCCTCGGCGCCTTCTTCCTCACCCTCTACACCACCACCCGCAGCGCCACCGGCCAGGGCAACGCCGGCGTCTCGGTCCTCTTCGGCTCGATCTACGGCCTCGACGGCCCCCGCACCCTGACCGCCGTCCTGATCGCCGCCGCGATCGCCGCCGCCGTCCTCGCCCTCGCCCGCCCGCTGCTCTTCGCCACCCTCGACGAGGCGGTCGCCCGCGCCCGCGGC
>NZ_JBFBDY010001370.1:0-1089 GCF_040683475.1 Kitasatospora sp. NPDC093558
TCGGTGAGGACGATGACGTCGCGGCCACCACCGGCGGCACCACCGTCAACCACACCTACGACAGCGCCGACCGGATGGTGGACTCCGGCTACGTCTACGACGACTTCGGCCGTACCACCGCCGCACCGGGCGGCACCTCGATCTCCTACTACGCCAACGACATGGTGTACCAGCAGACGAGCGGCGCCCAGCGGCAGACCTGGCAGCTCGACGCCGGCCAGCGGATCCGGTCCTGGACCGCGGAGTCCAACGCCTCGGGTGCCTGGGCCCAGACCGGTTCGAAGGTCAACCACTACGCCAACGACAACGACTCACCGCGCTGGCTCGTGGAGGACCCGACGGCAGGGACGCTCACCCGCTTCGTCGGCGGCGCCGACGGCGTGGTCGGCGCGACCACCAGCAAGACCGGTGACACCACCCTCTACCTGACCAACATCCACGGAGACGTCAACCTCATCCTGCCGCTGGACACCACCAAGTCCTCGACGGTCCTCGACGCGGACGAGTTCGGTAAGCCGAAGGCCGTGACCAGCTCCAGGTACGGCTGGCTCGGCGGCTTCCAGCGGTCGACCGAGACCCCGACGGGTCTCACCCTCATGGGCGCCCGGCTCTACGACCCCAACGTCGGCCGGTTCCTGTCGGTGGACCCGCAGTACGGCGGCAACGCCAACTCCTACGAGTACGGTTTCGGCGACCCGGTCAACCGGGTGGACCTGGACGGTCGCTGGTCCTGGACCCGTACCAAATTCTTCAGCTGGGGCCGGGTCTGGGCGAGGATGTTCACTGCGGGCTGGGGCAGCAGCTACGGCTACATCATGGCCCAGGCGACATTCACCCCGCGGTGGACCGGGCGGGTCGCCGACTACAGCGGATTCATCTACGGGCCCGCAGGCGCGATCGCGGCACTGTTCGGGCCGGCGGGCGCCGCGATCGGAGTGGCGATCGGTGTCATCGGAGCGGCAGCCCAAGGCGCGGCTACCTGGGCCAGGAACACTCACATGTGCCTCGCCATCAACGCATCGGCGGACCTAGTCGTCGGCCGGTGGACCCAGATCCCCTACTACGCGCCCAACGCGGCGGCGTTCCCAT
>NZ_JBFBDY010001371.1:0-1087 GCF_040683475.1 Kitasatospora sp. NPDC093558
GTCCTGCGGGGCCCGTCGCACGGTTGACCGGTCGTGCCCGGACGGACGGCCCCGGCGGGCCGCGGGGCGGGTCGGTCCGCGAGCTCGAAGCGCCCGGCGATCTGCTCGATGAGCGGCAGGTGCTCGTCCGGGCCCAGGCGGAGCTGCGGCACCTGCTCTACTGATGACGCCTGTTCACCCGGACGGCCCAGGGGTCGACGGGCGTTCCCCCGAAGGAGTCGCACGGACGGCACGCACGATCCGCCGTGTCCGCTATGTCCGCCGGTGGTAACGATCCGGTGACAGCGGTGCACAGTGCGTGGAGGGATGGACAATTGGATGCGCTAATCTGACTAGCCGCCAGCGGATCTGACGTCTCATCAGTCACATTTCTGATCGGACATGAATGGACCCGGCGCATGTGCACCGCAATTCGACCTCTTAGGGACGTGACGTGCATGGCTGACCCCACCGGCTCCGCGGGTTCCACCGGTTCCACCCCCGAGACGATCGAGATCGAGCTCGGCGACGGCACGACCGTCTACGCCGCCGTCCGCGACGACCGGGCCGGACGCGACTACGGCGACGCCGGGGCCGTCTCCGCCGCGGTCCGGCACACCTTCGACCAGGTGCGCGAGACCGTCCAGGCCGTCGGCCAGTGGGCCAAGGACACCGCGGTGAAATGCGGAGACCCGTCCTCGTTCGAGGTCGAGTTCGGGGTGACGCTCTCCGTCCAGTCCGGACGGCTGATCGGTGTGCTGGCCGAGGCGGGCGGCGAGGCGAGCCTGAACGTCCGGCTCACCTGGGACCGGTCCGCGCCCGGCGCCGCCGCCCCCGGCAGCGCCGCCGGCACCGCCGCCACCGCGTAGGGCGGGCCGCGTGGTCCTGAGAGCCGGTGGCCCGCACGACCCCGCCGTCTGGCTCGCCGACGGCACCACGACCTTCCTGGGCAGCGGGTTCTTCGTCGCCCCCGGGCTCGTCGTGACCTGTGCCCACGTCGTCCACGCCGTCCACGCCGGTCAGGGCCGCCGGCCGATCACGGTGCACGGGGTGCTCGGCGCGGAGGAGGTCCTCTCCGCCGAACTCTGGCCCCCGGACCGGCCCGCCG
>NZ_JBFBDY010001372.1:0-1086 GCF_040683475.1 Kitasatospora sp. NPDC093558
GCCAGTCGACGTCCTCCCGGTGCGGGGTCGCGAGGCGGGTGGAGGCGATCGTCCACCGGCCGCTGCCGTCGTTCCAGCGCACCGACGGGCCCGCGCCGAACGGCGTGCGCACGACTTGTGCCTCGACGAGGGCGAGGAGTTCGGCGTGCCGCTCCTTCTGGGGGCCCACCACCGCCCGGTTGAACAGCGGCACGGTGGTGCGCAGGAACCGGTCGAGGGAGGCACTGGTCAGGCCACCGAAGTTGACGGCGTCGCGGAGGGTGTCGCGGACCTCGCGGACGGCCTCCAGAGCCGCCTTCACAGGGCTGCGGTCCAGTCCGCGTTCGGCTTCGACGAGATCGCGGCGAATCGTTTCCGCCAGCCAGTCCTGGTAGCTGTCGCGGTCGCGCAGCTCCATGGCCGCCGAGTCGTCCCAGGCCTTCAACGGGTCGAAGGGGCCGTGCAGTTGGTCCAGCAGGTCGAGCGTCGCGGGGAGCTTGTCCGTGTCGGCCGCCGCGGTGAGTTCGGCGGCGAGCGCCGTCTCGGTGTCGGAACCGCTCTCGACCAGGGTGCGGCACCGGTGGTAGGCGATCCGCATCTCGGTCAGCAGGAGCGGGAACAGGCAGTCCTCGAAGTCGATGGGACCGGCTTCCCGGAACTCGGCCACCGCCGCCCGGGTGAGGACGAGCGGCTGAAAGCGGCTGTTCATTCGGGTGCGGTGCGGGCGGGCCCGGAACGGCACTCCGGAGCGGGAATACAGGAGCAATTCCGGTTCGGCGCCGCTCGGCCGATAGCGCAATCGCCCGTCGTCCCGGACGAATCGGCCGCCGCGGCCCACCGTCAATGCGGCGATGACGTCCATGGCCGACAGGCCGAAACCGGCCACCGCCACCGAATCCTTCGGCGGGATGACGGCCAGTTTATCGGGGATCGGATAGGGATCGGTGATGCGCCGGTTGGCGGCCGAGGGGAATTCCGCCGGAATCGGCGCGCCGGCTGCGGAATTCTCCCGGTTGGGGACGTGGCCGACGGTCACGAAGGCGTAATCGGTGCCGACCGCGGAACCGTCGGCGAGGCCGATCCGCACGCCCGACCCGGGATCCGAGG
>NZ_JBFBDY010001373.1:0-1084 GCF_040683475.1 Kitasatospora sp. NPDC093558
GAGCTCACCCTGCCCGCCGAGGACGAGCAGCAGCTGTGGGACTACCTCACCTACGCCGCCGCCTCGATGATCAACGCCGAGGGCTGACCGGTCCGCGTGATCGTAGACGCTGGTGCGGCGTTTGCCCCGCGCGTCGACGGCCGCGACAGGTTTGTCCTTGGCGTTCCACTCCGTCGTGGTGGTCACGCCGTCGGCGTCGGTGCTGCTCAGGGTGCGACCGGAGTCGTCCCAGGTGACGACGCGGTCGCGGTCGCCCCACTGGCGCAACAGCTGCATCACCGCCGTTTTGCCGGCCAGGTCATAGGCGTAGGCGTGATGCAGCTGCGGTATCCCGTAGTTGCCGGTCGGCGACGGTGCGGTGACCTGGGTCGGCCGCAGGCGCTTCTCCACCTGGCCCGGCTCCAGGAAGGAGTCGTAGTCGATGACCGTGCGTTCCGCGACGCCGTTGTGGATGGGCTGCCGCACGACCCAGTCGTAGGCCGACGGGGTGCGCACCGAGTTCAGCGGCCCGATCTCGTCGACGGTCCTCGCGTCGCTGTAGTTCTGGTAGTCGAAGTCCTCCATGGCCGCGCCGGGGTTCTCGATCCGGGCGAGGATGCCCTTGGCGTACCACAGGAGGGTCTGGGAGCCGTCCCAGTACTGGATCCGGCACAGCTTCTGCGCGGGCGCGGCCTCCGCGCCCGGCGGGCGGGGCACCCCGCCGTAGCAGCCGTCGCCGTTGTCGGTGTTGTAGTACAGCGTGTGTGCCCGCCCGGAGACCGGGTCCTTGATCTGGGTCAGCCGCGGCGGCGAGCCGCTGTAGACGTACTGCAGGGCGGCCGGCTTCTTGCTGTCCAGTACCGATGCCACCGTGGACAGCGTTCCGTCCACGTTGAACACCGATACGACGTCGCCCTGGGTCACCGTGATCCGGCCGCCGGCGTCGAAGGCCAGCACGCCGTCCTGGTCCGGCGGTGGCACGTAGCCGCCGGCCGAGGCCTGCGCCCAGGTGTGCTTCCCGCCGGCACTGTCGGTGAGCACCACCGAACCGTCCAACATCTCCGCGCGGCTGTAGCCGCCGGCCGCCGCCGCCAACGTCCACCCC
>NZ_JBFBDY010001374.1:0-1083 GCF_040683475.1 Kitasatospora sp. NPDC093558
GTCGACGGTGGCGTACTGGCCGGTGAGGCCGATCCGGCGGCGCACCTCGGCCGGGCGGCGCCGGACGTCGAACCCGGCGACGCTGGCCCGGCCGGTGGTGGGCGCGAGGGCCGTCGTGAGGACGCCGACCAGGGTGGTCTTGCCGGCGCCGTTGTGGCCCAGCAGGGCGAGCACGCTGCCCCGGGGGACGGCGAGGCTGACCGAGTCGAGCGCGCGGACGGTGCCGAAGGTCATGCCGACGTCGACCGCCTCGATCACGAGGTCGTCGTCGGCCGCGGCGGGCGCGGCGGGCGGGGAAGTCATGGTCGGTTCTCCGTAGAGCGGTGGTGGGGCGGGCGGTCGGGGCGGATCAGTCGGCGGCGTCCGTAGAGCGGTGGTGGGGCGGTCGGGGTGGGTCAGTCGACGGCGTCCATCAGGCGGAACAGCTCCTCGTCGGTGGCCGAGTCGAGGTCCGGTCCCGGTCCCGGTCCCGGTCCCGGTCCCGCTCCCGGTCCCGCGCCCGGGCCCGCGCCCGGGCGGTCCGGGCCGGCGGGCGCGGCGCAGCGCCGGGCGAGGTCGCGCAGGCGGGTGGCTGCGGCTGGGTCGAGGACGGCGCCGGTGGCGAGCAGCGCGGCGAGCCGGTCGATCAGGTCGGCGGCGGTGGGCTCCGGCCCGGTCGTCCCCCGGTCGAGGAGGGCGCCGAGGGCGCGGACGACGGCGGCGGGGGACGGGTGGTCGAAGACGAGGGTCGCGGGGAGCGGGGTGCCGGTGGCGGCGGCGATGCGTTCCCGCAGTTCGATCGCGTTGACGGAGTTGACACCGAGGTCGGAGAACGCGTGGGTGGCGTCGAGGTCGTCGGCGCCGCGGCCGAGGACGGCGGCGGTCTCGGCGAGGACGAGCTTGAGGAGGAGGGCGTCGCGCTCCTCCGGGCTCGTCGTCGCGAGCCGGCCGTCGAGCGGCGGCCTGTCCGGAACGGCTACGGGTATCGGCGCGGTGGCCGCCAGCCAGTACGTCTGCCGCTGGAACGGGTACGTCGGCAGCGGCACGGGCCGCGCGCCGGGCAGGACGGCGTCCCAGTCGACCGGCACGCCGTGCAGGTGGAGG
>NZ_JBFBDY010001375.1:0-1080 GCF_040683475.1 Kitasatospora sp. NPDC093558
GTTCCTGCAGTACGTCAAGGAGGGGCTGCGCTACCCGCTGATCGCGTCCGGGCTGGTGCTGCTCGGGGTCGGCGTCGCCGGCGTCGCACGGCGGCTGACGGCGGGCCGGCGCGAGCCCGTCCTGCGGTTCGGGCGGGACGACGAGGGCAACGCCGTCTGGCTGCCGCCGGCTGCCGCGGACCACGAGCACGGCCACGACCACGACCACGGGCCGCGCGTGGCCTGGCTGCTGACCGTCCCCGCCGTGCTGCTGCTCTGCTTCACCCCGCCCGCCCTCGGCTCCTTCACCGCCTCCCGGGACGGCGCCGACGCGACGGTGGAGAAGGCGCACTACGCCGACCTCGCACCGCAGCAGCCCGCCGTGGCCCTGCCGATGCCGATGTCGCTGATGGAGTTCATCGGGCGCAGCCACGACCCGCAGCGCAGTCTCCAGGACCGCCGGGTGCGGCTCACCGGGTTCGTCACGCCCGGTCCGGGCCCGGACGAGTGGTACCTCAACCGCCTGGTGGTGAGCTGCTGCGCGGCCGACGCCCGCCGACTGCGCGTGCTCGTCCACGCCTCCGGCCCGGCCCCGGCGGCGGACAGCTGGGTCGACCTGACCGGCGTGTGGCACCCGCTGCCGGACGCCCCGCCGAACACGCCGCCCCGCCTGGACGCCTCCGAGCACCACGCCGTGCCACAACCCCGGGCGCCGTACCGGGACTTGCCTCCTTCCTGAGCGAGGAGCCCCGCGTTGCGGTCACGGGTGGCTCCGGTCGGTGGGGGGACGGGGGGACGGGACGGCGTCGCAGGCGACGCAGACGCCGGCGAACTCGACGGTGTGCCGGACGTCCGAGAAGCCGGACTCCCGGGCGATGCGCTCGGCCCAGGCCTCGACGGCGTCGACGTCGAGGGCGAGCGCGAAGCCGCACTCCCGGCACACCAGGTAGTGCTCGTGCCGGTCGTGGCGGCGGTGCCGGAACAGGCGCTCGCCCGCGTCGTCGCGGACGACGTCGACCTGGCCCGCCTCGACGAGCGCGGCCAGCGCCCGGTAGACGGTGCTCAGCCCCACCTCGTGGCCGTCCGCCGCCATCCGGGCGT
>NZ_JBFBDY010001376.1:0-1077 GCF_040683475.1 Kitasatospora sp. NPDC093558
AGCTCGACCAGCCGCCCCGCGTCGAACGCCGAGCGCTCCTCGGCGAAGTTGGCCCGGTACAGCGCGTCCAGCAGCCCGGACTGGCGGCCCTGGTCCTTGGCGAAGTGCAGCAGCCGGTGCATGTCGAAGGAGTTCGCCGCGTCCCGCCCGCCCGCCAGGTACGGCAGCCCCTCCGCGCGCGCGTTCTCGGCGATCCGGGCCTCCGCCGCCTCGGCCTGCTCCAGGCTCATCCCGTACTTCGCGGCGAGCAGCGGGATCACGGGACGGGCCGCGCGCGGCGCGTTCGGATCCAGCTCGAACGAGCGGTGCACGACCTCCACCCCCGCGCGGTGCGGGAAGACCGCCAGGGCCTGCTCGAACCGGGCCTTGCCGATGTAGCACCACGGGCAGTTGATGTCGCCCCATATCTCGACGCGCACGGGCCGCACTCCTCTCATCGCGCAGGCCTGTCCCGCGCCGATGCTCACGGGAACGCGCTCCCGCACCCTGAATATTTCAGCGTGATCCTGCGAGGAACCCCGGCCGTTTACAGCCGGGTGGGGGTACTTCCCCGCTTGCGGGGGAGAAGCGCATCCTCTGCCCTGTGGCGCGGAACGTCGCAGCATCGCTGTGGAAATCTGGATGGTCAGTCGGGTCGTTTCTGGTTCTCGATGTACTCCTTGAGGATGCGCAGTGGCGCGCCGGCGCAGGAGGAGGCGAAGTAGCTGGGGGACCAGAAGTGTTCGCCCCATGGGTACTTGCGGATGTGGGCCGGGAACTCCAGGCGGAGCCTGCTGGCGGAGACAGACTCGACTAGCTCGGTTTCGAAGTCGGCGCAGCCGGCGCGCATGATCTGTTCGCAGCGTCGAGGATCTCGTCAGTGAAGGGTCCGCGCCGGTATTCGGGCGTGAAGACCGAATATGCGTGCAGCATGCGAACGATCCTTCGGCAATTGTGGATATCGGGGTTTGGCTCCCTACGTCCGGACATGGATCTATGGTTGCACCGACGTCGTCCCCGGCCTGTACGCGGCCGGCGAGGTCGCGTGCGTGTCCGTGCACGGAGCAAACCGCCTGGGCACCAACTCGCTGCTGGACA
>NZ_JBFBDY010001377.1:0-1076 GCF_040683475.1 Kitasatospora sp. NPDC093558
GCCGGGATCGCGTTCCAGGTCCTCCTGGAGCAGACGGGCGTCGCGTTCGAACTTGTCGGCGCGCGAGCCGCCGTCGGCGAAGTGCTCGATGACCAGTGCGTCGAGGTTGGCGGTGCGGTCGCCTTGATCCGTCGTCAGGTACTCGTGGGTCGAGCCCTCGTAGCGCCAGTCGACGGTGCCGCGGACCAGCCGCTTGATCCGGTACTCGAGTTCGGCGGGGTGGCGCAGCATGTAGGAATCGGCCGTCAGTGCGGGGAGCGGGCCCTCCTGCCGCACGACCATGTCGGCGTCGATCAGCAGCAGGTAGTCGGCCTTGCCGCGGGCGTGGCGGATGTTGAGCGTCCGGTTGTGGCCGAAGTTCGTCCAGGCCTCCTCGTGCAGCTCGCCGGGGATGCCGGCCAGCGCACGGCGGATCAGTTCCTGGGTTCCGTCGGTGGATCCGGTGTCGGAGATCACCCAGGTGTCGACGAGGTCGCGCACCGATGCGAGGCAGCGTTCGATGACCGCCGCCTCGTCCTTGACGATCATGCACAGGCAGATGGTGGGCTTCCGGCGGCCGGAACGGGACGGGCCGGAGCGGCGTGGACGGGGAGGGGAGCTGTCAGGTCGTGCCACAACGGCCTCTCGGGATGCGGGATGCGGGCTGCGAGGGTGAGCGCGGACCGGGTGCGGCCAAGCCGTGTTCGCCCCGGGACGCGCATCGCGTCGGCGATGCTATTTCGGCCCGGTTTCGGTCCGGTGGTCCAACACGGTGTCCGACCGAAGGGGGCGGGCCATTCGTGTGGTTGCGCTGGGCCGGGCCGGTGACACTGTCGGTCCGTCGCTGCCGGACGCGCTCGCTCTCCGAGATCAATGGCGGTCACCGGGCGGGTCCAACCGTCCCGCCGGTCATCGACGGATGAGGAGCACTGGGTGTCGTCTCGCGGAACGCAGATCCCGAAGCCGGCGGTACCGCACCGCCGCAAACAACGCGCCGCAGGTGCGCTCGACCACCGGGGAGTCGACGTAGGTGTGCGGTTCGGCCATCTTGCCGCTGTTGACCTTGTCGCGGGCGCCCTGGAAGGGCTGGGAGAGGG
>NZ_JBFBDY010001378.1:0-1075 GCF_040683475.1 Kitasatospora sp. NPDC093558
GTTCACGCTCCGGCGGCTCACCCCGGAGACGCTCGCCCGGTACATCTGCGCGGAGAGCCCGCCCGACTGGAGCGGCGAGGAGGCCGACCGGATCCGGCTACTGGCCGCCGGCAAGCAGGGCGTACCGGTGAACCGCGTGGGCGCCCTTTACGAACGGCTGGTCGAGATCCTGGGCGACCGCGGCCGGATCCCGGACACCGCCTTCCATGCCGAGACCCTTCCCTACCAGGCCTCCTGGAACGAGTGGGGTCGCGGCTACACCCTCGGCGAACGCGGCCGGGACGCCGGCAACGTGCCCGAGACCCAGTCCCCCGACCTGCTGATCATCGGCGTCTCGTCGCGGGACTCCGCCCTTGCCGCGCTGAAGCGGATCGGCGAGCAGGGCGAGGCGCTTCCCCCGCTCGGGGCCCCGCTCCCGGCGCCTGGCGGCGCGGCCGGCACGGGCCCGGGGGAACTCTCCCACTTCTTCCGCTTCCTGACGGTCTTCCGCGAACTGGAACGGCTCGACCCGTCCGACCGGGACGCCGTCGCCCGGCAGGTCGCCGAGAACCCGCGCACCGACCACCGGCTCAACGAGGAGACCCTGGCCCGGACGCAGGCGCTGGCCCTCGCACCGGACCAGCCGCGCCCCGAGGTCAGCCCCATCACCCACCCCGAAGCCGCCCGCTGGGGCCACCTGTTCAACCTGCGCTACCGCATGCTGCTGACCGACGTCGCGCACGCCTTCCGCCTGATCGGCCCCCTCGACAACGGCGCCGTCCTGACCGCACGCGGATCGCTCATCCACCGGGCCTTCGGCGAGATGTACAACCTCCGGGCCATCGCCGGCATGCTCCTCCAGCTCCCGCTCGACCACGAGCCGGCCACCGGTCTGCTGGCCGGCCCGCCGTTCGAGATGCCGTACACGCTGGACCTCCCGGCGGGCGACCGCAACCGGTGGCTGCTCCAGCGCGATCTCACCGAGGCCTCGCTGCACGCCGTCGACGCCCTGCTGCGCACGACACTGACGGCCGAGGGCGAGGCGTACCTGCGCGCGCTCCGCGAGGCCGACACCCAGGCACGGGAGTTCGTCGAC
>NZ_JBFBDY010001379.1:0-1075 GCF_040683475.1 Kitasatospora sp. NPDC093558
CGACTGGATGGGCGTGGCCAAGGCCGCCCTGGAGGCCACCGGCCGCTACCTCGCCCGCGACCGCGGCCCGGCCGCCGTCCGGGTCAACCTCGTCGCCGCCGGACCGCTGCGCACCACCGCCGCCCGCGCCATCGGCGAGGGCGGCGACGAGTTCGAGGCCCACTGGGCGAAGACGGCGCCGCTCGGCTGGGACGCGACCGACACCGAGCCCGTCGCCCGCGCCTGCGTCGCGCTGATGTCCGACTGGTTCCCCGCCACCACCGGCGAGATCGTCCACGTCGACGGCGGCCACCACATGGTCGGCGCCTGACGTGCCCCCGGTGGATCCGGCCGGGCCCGCGTCCGCCGAACCGCCACCCGCCGAACCGTCATCCGTCTGCCCGGTGACGGTCGGCCCGGTGACGGTGGGACGCGAACAGATCCGCCGCTTCGCCGCCGCCGTCGGCGAGCGCGCCGCGTGCTGCCACGACGTGGCCGCCGCCCGCGCCGCGGGCCACCCGGACCTCCTCGCCCCGCCCACCTTCCTCGTCACGCTCGCCGCCCCGGCTGAGGACGCCCTCCTCTCCCGCCTCGGCATCGCCACCGACGGCCTCCTCCACCGCGCGCAGCACTTCCGCCACCACCGCCCGGTGCACGCCGGCGACGTCCTGCACGCCACCGCCCGGCTCCTCGGGAGCGGGCGCGCCCTGGAGCTGGAGACCGTCCTCACCACCGGCGACGCCACCCCGGTGAGCACCGTCCGCTCCACCCTGCTCCGCCCCAGCCCAGGAGGCACCCGTCCATGACCCGCACCCCCGTCCTCACCGACGCGTCCGCCGCCCTCACCGGCGACGCGCTCACCGGTCGCGTCCTCGCCGCCGCCCGCGCCCTGCGCGAGCGCGG
This sequence comes from Kitasatospora sp. NPDC093558, assembly GCF_040683475.1. Lineage (NCBI taxonomy): Bacteria > Bacillati > Actinomycetota > Actinomycetes > Kitasatosporales > Streptomycetaceae > Kitasatospora > Kitasatospora sp. NPDC093558. Next base: position 883 of record NZ_JBFBDY010001379.1, read on the forward strand.
CCTCGCCCCCGGCGACCGGGTCCTCGTCCAGGGCGACAACTCCGTCGCGTACGTCATCGCGCTGCTCGCCCTCATGCACCTCGACGCCTCCCTCGTCCCCCTCGACCACCGCGACTCCCCCGCGGGCAGCGAGGCCGCCGCCGAACAGGCCGCCGTGCGCTGGCTGCTGGGCGACGGGAGCCCGGTGCCGTAC
>NZ_JBFBDY010001380.1:0-1074 GCF_040683475.1 Kitasatospora sp. NPDC093558
CCCCAGGGTGTCGAGCAGGAAGGCCAGACGCACGTCGTAGCCGGTGGACAGCGGCGTGCGGGCCAGCAGGTCCCATAGCTGCGCGCTGTCGGCGCCGACGACCGTCGGCGGCGGGGCGGGCGCACCGGGCGCGGCGGCGGGGGCTTCGGCGGCGCCGGCGACGGTCTGGCGGACGTCCGGCAGGTAGCGGGCGAGGGTGGCCTTCACCGGGACGGCCTCCGGTGCGCTCTGCCACCCGTTCAGGGTGGTGACCGGCCACAGGCCGTAGGGCTGGGCGCCGATCCGCAGCGGTGGCCAGGGGCCTTGCGGGCGCAGCCACTGTGCGGCCCAGCCGTCGAGGTGGGCCGCCGGGTGTCCGTCCGGGCCGGGGATCTTCCAGATGTGGCGCAGGGTGTGGCCGAACAGGGCCGGGCAGAGCAGGGTCAGCAGGTCGTCGTGTGGCCAGGTGCCCGGGGTGTCGGTGCCCGGAACGCGGCCCAGCCGGTGGGGGTCGCCGGTGAGGGCGAGGGAGAGGCCGACGTCCTCGCCGCTGCGGGGGTGTTCGGCCAGTGCGCTCCACACCCGTGGGTCGGCGGCGAGGTCGGCGGCGGGGGCGCCGGCCACGGTGTGGACCGGGGTGCCGGTGGCGGCGAGGCCCAACTGGCCTGCGGCGAGGTGGCGTTCGAAGAGTTCGGCGGCCGGGGTGACGCCGAGGCCGGTGACGTACAGGCAGCCGATCGACTCGGGGGCGATGCCGTGGGCGGTGAGGTCGACGGTGAAGGTGAGGCCGGCCGCGGCGAGGGTGTCCCAGGTCAGCCAGCTGCCGTCGGCCTTGGGTTCGAGGTCGAGGGCCTGGACGGTGCTGTCGGCGAGCGGGACGGGCGCGGACGTTCCGGTGTCGGCGTGGAGGGTGATGAGACTCGCACGGCGGCTCACAGGCCGGCCTGCTCCAGGCGCCGGGTGTCGAGGGCCGCGAGGGCGGCGCTGAGCTTGATGCGGTCGCCGTGCTCGGCCGGGTTCAGGCCGGTCAGGGCGGCGATCCGGCGGATCCGGTAGTCGACGGTGTTCGGGTGGACGTGCTGCTGCGCCGCGACC
>NZ_JBFBDY010001381.1:0-1073 GCF_040683475.1 Kitasatospora sp. NPDC093558
GGTGATGCCGGGCAGCAGGGCGCCGGACAGCTCCGGGGTGACGACCTTCGCGTCCTTGCCCTCGCCGAAGCCGGCGGCTCCTCGAACGAGGGGCGCACCTCGGTGAAGCCCTCGCGGGGCACGAAGCGGCCGGTCCGCCACGGCCCGTCCGACTCCTCGACGACGAGCCCGCCGGACAGTCCGTCGCCGCGCAGCAGCCGCCAGGTCGTCTCCAGTGTCATGTGAAAACCCTCCCGCCGGGCCCGACGGCCGGGCCCCGGCAGGAGTGTCGCACCTGGTACCGACAACCCCTAACGGTTGGGTCGCGATTTGGACCAAGCCGGCGAGACGAAAGCCACCAGGCCGACCGCGAAAGCGAGTTGGAGGATGTGCCGGATCCAGTCGATGCCCGAGGTGTGGCGCACGCCGATCCAGCCGGAGACCGCGTTGCCGAGCCACGCACCTGCGGCGCCCAGCAGCATCGTCAGCCACCACGGGATCGACTGCGGCCCGCGCAGGATGAGCTTGGCCAGCACGCCCAGCACGAAGCCGATGAGCAGAATCCACAGGAGCTGGAACATCGCAGTCCACCTTTCGGGCGGTGCCGCCCCCACCGGGGTCCGTCCCATGATCGCCCGATTCGTCCCGACGGGCATGTCGGAGGGCCGCGCCGCTGGTCAGCGGGCCGTGGAGGTGAGCGCGGCGCCCGTGCCGGGGTCGAAGACGTGCAGCCGGGCGGTGTCCACCCACAGCTCCAGCGGGCGGCCCTCGGCGGCCCGCGTGGCGGTGCCGATCCGGGCCACGACCTCGCGCCCGGCGCCGGGCCCGTTCTCGTGGCCGTCCGTGGGACCGTCCTCGGGGCCGCTCCCGCGTCCGTCCTTGGCGGTGAAGTGCACGAAGACGTCCGAGCCGACCGATTCCAGCACCTCGACACCCACCGTCACCGTCCGCCCGCCGCGCCGGTGCTCCAGCAGCGCCGCGTCCTCGAAGTGCTCGGGGCGGATGCCCACGACCACCCGGCGTGGCGCGCCGGCCTCCTCCAGCTGCCGCCGCAACCCGTCGTCGAGGGGCAGTTCGCCGAGCGCGGTGCGCAG
>NZ_JBFBDY010001382.1:0-1073 GCF_040683475.1 Kitasatospora sp. NPDC093558
GCGGAGACCGGCGCGGTCGCCCGGGCGACGAGTTCGAGCACCTCCAGGGTGCGGTCCGCGGCGCGCGGCCCGGTCTGACCGGTCATGGGGTGCTGCTCCTCGTGCTCGTCCTTCGTGATCGTTCCAGTGTGCCGGTGATCCGGTCGGCGCGGTCACCGGCCCCCTGGTTCGAGCCTCCCGGCCTCAGGACTCGCGGGGCGCGAGCTCGCCCATCAGGTCCCAGCCGTCGCGGTCGGGGAGGTCGACGCTGATGATCTTCGGCCGGGCGGCGACCGCGTGGGACAGCTTCTCCATGGCCTCGCGGAAGTGCGCGGACTCGACGTGGGCCTGGCCGGCCTCGCCGTCGCGGAAGCCCTCGACGAGGACGTACTCGTCGGGGTCGTCCACGCTGCGCGACCACTCGTAGAAGAGGTTGCCCGGCTCGGCGCGGGTGGCCTCGGTGAAGTCGTGGACGATGTCGAGCCACTGCGCGCTGAGTTCGGGGCGGACGGCGAACTTCACGGTGATGAAGATCATGGGATGCCTTTCGGGTGGGCGCGGCCGGTACGGGAATGCCTCCACACCGTGACCGCCCGCCCGGCACCGCGCGAAACGCGGGCGGCCGGGATTCCGGCCAGGCCGGAAAACGCGCCGTCGCGGGCTCCGGCTCGGCTACGCGCCCGCCGGGACGCCGCCCAGCCGCTCGAAGGCCAGCCGCTCGAAGCACGCGCGCCACGAGCCCTCCGTCGGCCGCCAGCCGTACGCGGTCCGCGCGAGGCCGCCGCCCGCGCCGCGCGCCCAGCGGGGACAGCCGGTGGCCCGCTCGGGCGCGGGCGCATCGAGCGCGCGGGCGAGGACAGGCATCCACGTGTGCGCGGGCGCCGGCTCGTCGTCCACGATGTTGACCGCGCCGCTCGGCCAGTGCAGCGCCGCGACCGCCGCCCGGGCCGCGTCCGTGACGTGCAGGAACGACGTGACGGAGCCGTCCGCGGCGAGCTCGCCCCGCCGCAGCCGGTCCACCAACCGGCCGCCCCGCACGTACCAGGAGCCCCGCCCGAGCCCCAAGCCGTACCGCAGGATCACGGCCACGGGCC
>NZ_JBFBDY010001383.1:0-1069 GCF_040683475.1 Kitasatospora sp. NPDC093558
ACGCGGTCATGGCCCAGGGCCGGCTCATGTGCAGCCTCCTCGCCGAGGCCGAGCACTCCGGCATTCCCGGCGACTCCCGAGCCCTCGCCCTCGCCGGTTACAACGCCGGCTGGGGCGCCGTCACGGCTGCGCACGGAATCCCGCCGTTCCCCGAGACGAAGAAGTACGTCGACGACATCCTCTCCAACCTCGCCAGATTCCAGCCCAGTTCGCACCCCTTCGAGGTAGCGGGGGTGGGCGACGGCCCCGACGCCGTCCGCAGGGCCATGACCCAGATCGGCCTGCCCTACTCCTACGGCGGCGGAACCCCAACAGGCCCCACCACCGGCTTCTGCACCGACAACAACGGCTACACCGAAGGCCACTGCACAGCCACCACAACCATCGGCTGGGACTGCTCCGCCCTCACCCAATACGCCTATTGGCCAACCCACCAACTCCCACGCAACGCCGCCGACCAGTACACCGCCACCGCCCACCACCCCATCACCCGCACCGAACTGCGCCCCGGCGACCTGCTCTTCTGGACCCACGGCGGCGAAAGCGGCATTTACCACGTCGCCATCTATGCCGGCGATGGCCAGATGGTCACCGCCCCGAAAACGGGCGACATGGTGAAGGTCGCCCCGACGGACACCATGCCGGAGGGCGACTATGTCGGTGCTACTCGTCCGTGATCGAGTTCGCTCGTTCGTGTGACTGGGCCCGGCGACTTCGTGTACCTGGCGGGCCTGCCCGGCGGCCGCGAGCCGGAGCCCCTTTATGAGCGTTCATCGAGGGGGACGAGCCGCGTGGGTGCAGGGAGCGGACCTACGTGACCCGCCTGCTGGACGGCTACGAGGGATCGGCCCCGCCGGTGCGGGGAGCAGGATAGGGCGACCTCGCGCGTCATCGGGTCCGGGGATCAGCGTGCGGGTGCGGGGAGCAGTCACCTTCCTGAATCGCACGCCACCCGGAGGAGGGATCAGCCCCGCCAGTGCGGGGAGCAGGTCAGCCCCGCGCCGTACGCCTCCTGCGCCGCGGGATCAGCCCCGCGAGTGCGGGGAGCAGAACTCCTGTCGGCGACGTT
>NZ_JBFBDY010001384.1:0-1068 GCF_040683475.1 Kitasatospora sp. NPDC093558
GGCCCACTCCCGGGCCAGCGGGCCGCGCTGCGCGGGGACGGCGCCGGTACGGCCCCCGCGCTGGGCGAGGACCTCCCGCAGCACCGGCGTCAGGTCCGTGAACGGCTCGACCCCGTCCGTTCCCGGGGTCCGGGCCAGCGCCGACCACGTACCGGTGTCCGGGTCGTGGAAGTGGACCCGGCCGGGGTCGCGGGGGTCGTAGCGGATCGGCCACCGGCCCCCGGGGTACGGCGAGGGCCGGCCGGCGTGGCGCCGCAGCGCGAGGCCGTCGTAGCGCAGGCCGTCCTTGAGCACCCCGTCGGGGCGGATCACGGCCCAGTGGATCGGCAGGAGTTCGAGGAAGAGCGCCGCGTCGCGCGGGGCCGCGATGTAGCCGCAGCGGTGGACGGCGAGCCGGTAGGCCTCGTTCGGGCTGAGGTCGAGTCCGGGCAGGCCGGGCAGGGCCAGTCCGGGCTGGCGGCGGCGCTGGTAGCCGGCGACGGCGTACTCGGCGAAGAGCTCCTCCAGTTCGCCGGCCGTCCGGGGGCGGTCCGGCTCCTCGCCGCAGCCGGCCGGCTGGTCGGCGAGGTAGGCGGCGAGGTGGTCGGCGAACTGCGCCCGGACGTGCGCGAACGCGGCGGTGGCCTGCGGTTTTCCGGCCGGCGGGTACGCCCGGCCGTCCTGGACGACGATGCCGTAGCGGCGGCAGACGTCCTTGACGGTCTCCGGGACGACCGCCGCGCCGCGGTCGACGACGATCCGTTCGGGGAAGACCACCGGACGGGCCGCGGCGGCGGCGAAGCGCTCGTCCGCCGCCAGCAGCGGTTCGCACGGGAGCCGCAGCGTCCGGTGCCGCAGGCCGTCCGGCCAGCCCGGCCGCATCGGCTCCGGTCGCAGGGCGTCGGCGATCACGAGCCCGGCGTCCACCGGCCCCGCGCCGCGCGGCAGCAGGCGCCAGCCCAGCAGGCTGCGGGTGCAGAGGTCGATGACGGCGGTCAGGGCGACCGGGCCCACCGTGCCGGTGGCCGGGTCGACGGCGCTCACGCCCAGCGGGACGGTGTCGACCAGCACCACCGCGCCGGGGCGGTC
>NZ_JBFBDY010001385.1:0-1067 GCF_040683475.1 Kitasatospora sp. NPDC093558
GAGCCGGCGGGCGTCGCTCAGGCGCTCCAGGACGAGCAGGCCCACGCCCTCGGCCATGCCGAAGCCGTCCGCCTCGGCGGAGAACGCCTTGCAGCGCCCGTCCGGGGAGATCGCCCGCATCCGGCTGAACTCGACGAGCATCTCGGGCGTCGCCATGACGGTGGCCCCGCCGGCCAGGGCCAGCGAGCACTCCCCGGCGCGCAGCGCCTTCACCGCGAGGTGCACGGCGACCAGCGAGGACGAGCACGCGGTGTCGACCGAGACGGCCGGGCCCTCCAGGCCGAAGGCGTAGGAGAGGCGGCCGGAGGCGACGCTGGTGCCGTTGCCGCTGACCAGGTGGCCCTCGTAGCTCTCCGGCTCGGCCTGGAGGAGGCGCCAGTAGTCGTTGTACATCGCGCCGACGTACACGCCGGTGCGCGAGCCCTTCAGGCCGCGCGGGTCGATCCCGGCGCGCTCGAAGGCCTCCCAGGAGACCTCCAGCAGCAGCCGGTGCTGCGGGTCCATGCCGGTCGCCTCGCGCGGGCTGATGCCGAACAGCAGCGGGTCGAACTCCGTGGCGCCGCTGAGGAACCCGCCCTCCAGGGTGTAGCTGTGGCCGAGCGCGTCGGCGTCCTGCGCGTACAGCTCGCCGGGGTTCCAGCCGCGGTCGCCGGGCACGTCCGACACGGCGTCGCGGCCGTCGAGCAGCAGCTGCCACAGCTCCTCGGGGGAGGTGACCCCGCCGGGGTAGCGGCAGCCCATGGCGACGACGGCGATCGGCTCCCGGCGGGCCTGCTCCAGGTCCTGGAGGCGCTGACGGGTGGCGGCGAGCTCCATGGTGACGCGCTTGAGGTACTCCGCGAGCTTGGCGTCGGTCGGCCGGGTGGCCGCGGGCCTGGCGTCGTTCGGCATGGTCGAGTCCTTCGTGTGTGCGGGAGGTGTGGGCGTGGCGGTCACGGCGTCAGACCCCCAGCTCCTGGTCGATGAAGGCGAGCACCTCGTCGACGTCGGCGTCGGCCAGGTGGGCGGCCTCGGCGGGCTGCTCGGCGGGGGCGACCCTGGCCAGCAGCGCGCGCAGCCGCTCGACG
>NZ_JBFBDY010001386.1:0-1066 GCF_040683475.1 Kitasatospora sp. NPDC093558
GCCGGATGGTCCGCCACGGTGCGTGGTGCAGGTAGGTCGTCGGCGGCACCAGGAGTTCATCCCCGCCCTTGCCGGACAGCAGCGTCCGGGCGCCGCCGGACACCACCCGGTGCCACAGGTGCGCGCCCCGGTAGGGGCTGGCGGCCGTCGGCCCCGGCGCGTCCAGGGGGAGGGCGTGCTCGAAGCCGTCGAACTGCCGGGGCATCTCGGCGGCCTCCAGTACGTGGTGCCGGGCTCCGGGTTGGGCTGCGGCGACCGTGCGGGCCCATCTGAGGTCGTCGTTCGCCGGGTCGCTGCTGGCGCGGGTGAGGTTCAGCGTCCTGGCACCGATCTGCTGGAAGGCGAGCGCCGAGATTGCGGAGCTGTCCAGGCCGCCGGAGAGTTCCACCGCGACGTTTCCCGAGCCCGCTGCCCGAACGGCGACGGCGTCCTGCAGGGCTCGCAGCAGGGCGTCCGCGCCGTGCGCCTTGTCGTGCGCGTCGTCCGGCACGCTCCACCACCGGTCCTGGCGAACCGACCCTTCGGCATCGACCCGGGCGGCAACTCCCGGGGGCACGGCGGAGATTCCCAGGTACGGGCTCGTGCCGTTCTCCGCGAGGGCGACCGGGGCCACCGGGCCGAGGAGGTGATGCGCCACGTGGCCGCTGTCGACCCGGCCACCGAACCTGCCGGCCAGAGGCCTTGCATGGGAGCCGAGCAGGACGCGGCCGCCGAGCTGCGCGGTGAAGACCTGCCGGAGCCCGGCGATGTCTCCGGCCATCCAGGTCTCGCGCCTGTCCGCGACGACCAGGTGGTAGCTCCCCGGGAAGGAGGCCAGGCCCTGCCACCGGCCGGTGGGCCGAAGCGCGCGCACGGCTTCGGCGAGGGCGTCCTCCTCGACCCGGTGGTCGCCGATCACCGCGACGTGCGCGTATCCGACGCGAACGGCGGTGAGCCGGGCGCCTGCGACGCGACCGATGATCCATGGAGCGCCGCCGCGCCAGGCCAGCACGGCAGCGTCGGGGAGATCCGCACCGACGGGCCGTGCCGCCGGAGTAGCCCCCGCCAGCACGACGAACCATCAGCC
>NZ_JBFBDY010001387.1:0-1063 GCF_040683475.1 Kitasatospora sp. NPDC093558
GCTTCCTGCGCGGCGCCGCCGAGTACTACGGCCTCTCCGGCCCGCCGGGCCCCGGCGGGGGTCCGCTGGTGCGCGTCCAGCCCGGGGCCGTCCCGGACCGGCTGAGGGGCTTCCTGCGGATCCGCGACGACGCCTCGACCGCGATCACCGCGGTCCTCGGCGGCGATCCGACCCGCACCGCCGACCTCCGCAGGGCCTACGCGGACGCCGTCCGCACCCTGCTCACCGCCGCGGCCGCCGCGTCGTCCGGCACGACCACCGACGCGCTCTACCTCCAGCACCAGCAGCTCATCCACGCGTGGGCCTGGCCCGAGGCACGCCTCGACCCGCAGCGCAACGTCCTGCTCGATGCCGTGCCCGCCGCCGAACGGGCCCGCGTCCGGGTGAACACCGACGACGTGACCATCCAGGGGATCGCCGCCGTCTTCGGCCCCAACGCCGTCATCAAGCCGCTGCCGCGGAACACCACCGTGACCCTCGCCCCCACCATCCCCGCCGGACAGCGGACGGGCCTCGGCAGGCTGGCCCAGTTCCTCGTCACCGACGCACCGCCGCTGCTCGCGCCGAACCGCAGCACGACGCTGCGCCTCGACCTCACCGCCCAGGGCGGCGGCCGGGGCACCTACCGGTTCACCGAGGTCGAGCACCCCGGACCGCCGGTGCGCCGCGAGGTGCTGGTGGAACACCTCGCCGACCTCGGGCCGGAGCGCGACCAGAGCCAACCGCAGCCCGGTGGCGATGAGTTGTTCACCCGACACCGGTTCACCCGCGACACCGGCTGGACCAACGGCGAGTACGCCCAGCTCCTCGGCGCGCTGGCCGCCGTCCCCGACGGCGTCCTCGGCCGGATCGACAAGATCAGGTTCGTCCGCGTGGCCTCGCTGTCCTCGGGAAACGCCGCCGAGTACTCCCTCGCGGACCACACCGTGTCCGTCGCCGACAGCGCCTTCCAGGGGCCGGCCGGCTCCCAGCGCGTCTTCCAGGGCCCGAACCAGCCCGAGAACAGCTTCCAGCGGCTGATCGCGCACGAGCTCGGGCACGCGTACGACTGGGCGCCCCTGCG
>NZ_JBFBDY010001388.1:0-1061 GCF_040683475.1 Kitasatospora sp. NPDC093558
GGCCCGTCACCAGGTTGCGGTCGACGACCACGTGCGGCGCCCAGGGCTCGCCCGCCTCGAAGTCCACGCCCAGCTCGACCAGCCGGTCCTGGAGCAGCCACGGCGCCTTGTCGGCGAGGCCCGCCAGACGCTCCTCCTCGTTGGTGAAGGCGGTGATCCGGCGACCCGCGAACGGCGAGCCGCCGTCCTCCGTCCGCGCGGCCAGCAGCGCCGCCGGGCCGTGGCACACGACGCCGAGCGGACGGCCGGAGGCGAGCGCCCCGGTCAGCAGCCGGCCGGACTCGGCGCTGACCGCCAGGTCCTCCATCGGGCCGTGGCCGCCGGGGTAGAACACGGCGTCGTAGTCGGCCGGGTCGACGTCCTCCAGCTTCACCGGCCGCCGCAGCTCGGCGACGGCCGCGATCGCCTCGGCCGTCGCCTCGTCGGGCACGCTCGCGCGGTCGGCGACCGGCACCACGCCGCCCGGGGTCGCCACGGTGACCTGGTGCCCGGCCTCGGTGAAGGCGCGGTGCGGCACGAGGAGTTCCTCGGCCCAGAAGCCGGTCGGGTGCTTGCTGCCGTCGTTCAGCGTCCAGACGTCGGCGCCGGTCACGACGAAGAGGATGGTGGCCATGGTGCAGTCTCCAGGTGTGCGGTCCCACGCTCCGGCGGTCGTCCCGCCGGAGTGCTCACGTCCCCGACGCTAGACGCGCCCGGCCATCGCCCACCAATGAGCACGCCGATGTCCGGTATCGGTAAACCGATGACTCCGGGAGCCGCCCCACCCATCGCCGTCCCGTAGGCTCGTCTCCATGAGCGATCGGGATATCCATGGCTCGGTGCGGCCGGCCGAGGGCCCGCCGGACCTGAACCAGCTGCGGACCTTCCTCGCCGTCCACCGCGCCGGCTCGTTCACGGCCGCCGCGCACCGGCTCGGGCTGTCCCAGTCGACGGTGACCGCGCAGATCCGCGCCCTGGAGCAGCGCCTCGGCCGGGAGCTGTTCGAGCGCGGCGCCCGCGGCGTCGCCGCCCTGCCGTACGCGGACGACCTCGCCGCCCTCCTCGCCGACCCGCTCGACCAG
>NZ_JBFBDY010001389.1:0-1061 GCF_040683475.1 Kitasatospora sp. NPDC093558
GCTGGACAGCGGCGTCGCACTGTTCTGCGCCGCCGGCGCCAAGGACGAGGCCCGGCTGGCCGACCGCGACACCCACACCCTCTTCACCTGGGCCCTGCTCGCCGCTCTGCGTGCCGGCGACCCCGCCCACCCGGGCCCACTGACGCTCCGTCAGGTCGCCGACGTGACGGTCCGCATCCTCGGCCGCCTCGGCGAGGACGACGTGCCCCGGCCCGAGCTCCACGTCCCCAACCAGGCGCAGAGCGACCTCGCCCAGGTGCGCCTCTTTCCGAACCCGGCTGCCCCGACGGACGAAGCCCCGGCACGGCCGCCCGTGCTCCGGACTCCGGACGTGGTCTTCGAGCGGCAACTGCACAAGGCCATGAGGGAGATGGGCCGGGTCAGCCAGTTCACCATCACCCCCAGCGGCCCCCCGCCGACGGCGGTGCGGAGTGCGGCAACCGTCCATGGCGTCGCCGTCGGCGAGATCCTCGCCGTGTGGCAGACCCGGCGGAGAGGCGTCTTCCGTCTGCCCGAGAGCCTGATCCTCACCCGGACCGGCGTCCGTGCCGAGAACCCCTGGGGCATCCTCGACTTGAACTACGAGACCTTCCCGGACTGCCGCTTCTCGGCCGACCACCTGTACTCGGAAAGCTTCGCTCCGGAAGGCCGGTTCGAGTCCCACAACTACCGGCTGAAGGTGGAGCACCCCAGCGGGACGTGGCAGAGCCGATGGCTGGGGGACCGGAGCGACGTCCAGAACCTCGTCGACCTGTTCGACCGCATTCGGCGCCTGAAGTCCTGACGGGCTCAGGTGCGCTCAGGTGCGCTCAGGGAAGCGGGCGGCCGGGGTGGCCTTGCCGTCGCCGTGCGGGGCCGTCGAGTGCTGGAGGGAGTGCAGGATCGCGAGGCCCTGGCTGACGATGCCGGCCGCCATCTGGTTGACGCCGTCGCTGCCGTTGAGGACGGTCAGGTCGGCCCCGGACATGCCGCGGGCAGCCGCGTCCGCGAGGGCCGGGAGGTTCTCCACGATCCGGTTGGCGGCGATGAGTTCCTGGTTCCCGCCGCGCAGCGAGTCGGCC
>NZ_JBFBDY010001390.1:0-1055 GCF_040683475.1 Kitasatospora sp. NPDC093558
GGAGTCGGTCCGCCTGGTCGAGGAGTACTGCCGGCAGCAGCGGCTGTTCCGCCGGGCCGTCGAGCCCGTCCAGGCCGTCCAGCCCGTCGAAGCCGTCGAGAACGAGGTGGTCGATGTGCAGCTCGATCGTCACGGCCGCTCCTCCTCCCAGGCGAAGTCCCGTTCCGTCATCGGCAGTTCGAGCTTCTCGAACTCGCCGCGGGCGGCCGACAGGACGTGCGGCATGGTGATCGGGGTGCCCGCCGAGGCGGCCAGGAAGGCGGCGTTCACGGCGATGTTGCGGATCATGCCGCCGCTGGCCTGGAGCCGGGCCAGCCGGTCGAGGTCGAGCCCGTCGCGCGGGGCCGCGTCCGGGAACGCCTTCGCCCAGATCGACCGGCGCTGCTCCGGGCCGGGGAACTCGAACTCCACGACGAACCGCAGCCGCCGCAGGAACGCGCCGTCCAGCGCCGAGCGCAGGTTGGTCGCCAGCACGGCCAGGCCCCGGTAGGCCTCCATGCGCTGGAGCAGGTAGTTGACCTCGATGTTGGCGTACCGGTCGTGCGCGTCCCGCACCTCGCTGCGCTTGCCGAACAGCGCGTCCGCCTCGTCGAAGAACAGGATCGCGCCGCCGTCCTCGGCCGCGTCGAACAGCCGGCGCAGGTTCTTCTCCGTCTCCCCGACGTACTTGCTGACGACGGCGGACAGGTCGATCCGGTACAGGTCGAGGCGCAGGTGGTGGGCGAGCACCTCGGCGGCCATCGTCTTGCCGGAGCCGCTCGGCCCGGCGAACAGCGCGGCCACGCCGAGTCCCCGGGTGATGCGTTCCCCGAAGCCCCAGGTCTCGTAGATCGTGGTGCGGTGCGCCACCTGGTCGGCGATGCGCTCCAGCGCGCTGCGGCCGGCCCCGGGCAGCACGATGTCGTCCCAGGTGACCTTGGGTTCGAGGCGCTGGGCGAGCGAGTCCAGGCGGGGCCGGGTGCGGATCCGGCAGGCCCGCCAGGCGGCGGATGGGTCCCCGTCGGAGACGGCCGCCGCCGCGCGGATGGCGGGCAGCTCCAGCCCGAACTGGGCGG
>NZ_JBFBDY010001391.1:0-1054 GCF_040683475.1 Kitasatospora sp. NPDC093558
TAGACCTCCCAGGGCTCCGTGCCCGGGCCGTGCACCCACACCTTGTCCTGCAGTGCGTAGCAGCAGGAGGTGTCGTTCTCGTTGAAGGTGGCCAGGCCGGCGTCCTTGAGGCGGGTGGTGGCGGCGGTGACCTGCTCGGTGGTTTCGACCTCGACGCCGAGGTGGTCCAGGCGGGTGTCCTCGCCGGTCTCGCCCTCGATGAGGACGAGCTTGAGCGCCGGCTCGGCGATGGCGAAGTTGGCGTAGCCGGGGCGGCGCTTGGCTGGCTCGGCGTTGAAGAGCTTGGAGTAGAAGGCGATGGAGCCTTCGAGGTCGGCGACGCGCAGGGCGAGCTGTACACGGGACATGGCGGTCTCCCCGATCCGGGCTTCTTGTATCGACGTTCGTCGATACAGCTGACCTTGCCACCCGCATAGATGGCTGTCAACATAGATGCATGTCGAATCTGGAACTGCCGGTGCTCGGCCAGGACGAGGCGGTCGCGTGCTGCTCGCCGATGGTCCGCGAGCCGCTGGGCGAGGAAGCCGCCGCCGACCTGGCGAAGATGTTCAAGGCCCTGTCGGACCCGGTGCGGCTGCGGCTGCTGTCCCTGATCGCCTCGCACGAGGGCGGGGAGGCGTGCGTCTGTGATCTGACCGGGCCGTTCGATGTATCGCAGCCGACCATCTCCCACCACCTGAAGGTGCTGCGCGAGGCCGGCCTGGTCAGCTCCGAGCGGCGTGGGACGTGGGTCTACTACTGGGTGCTCCCCGTCGCGCTGGCCCGGCTCTCCTCCCTGCTCCAGGCCCCGGCCGCCGCCGGAGGGTCCAGATGACCGAGATGGCTCCGCTGGGCCGCCGGGCAGCCGTCGAGTTCGTCGGCACCGGCGCGCTGGTCGCCGTCGTGGTCGGCTCCGGCATCCAGGCCACCAAGCTCTCCCAGGACGTCGGCGTCCAACTGCTGGCCAACTCGCTCGCGACCGTGTTCGGCCTCGGCGTGCTGATCCTCCTGCTCGGCCCGGTCTCCGGCGCCCACTTCAACCCGGCCGTGACGCTGGCCGCCTGGTGGACCGGCC
>NZ_JBFBDY010001392.1:0-1054 GCF_040683475.1 Kitasatospora sp. NPDC093558
ACTTCCCGCACGTCGCGTCCGCCAAGGTGGTCTGGACGAACTCCGACGAGATCCGCAACACGATGATCACCTGGGTGAAGGCCAAGGGCCGAGACCAGCGGCGAGCGGTCGGTCACCACCGGGGCCGCGCTCTGGGCTGCGACCAGCCGGTCGAAGCCGGCGCGGTGGCTCAGGAGTTCCTTGCCGATCAGCAGTTCGAGCAGATCCTTCGTCGGGCGGCGCCAGTACGCCGTGAAGACGACCGTCCTGTCCTCCTGGCCTCCCACGTCGTCCTGGAAATCGAGGTGGAATCCGGCCCGCAGCCGCTGGAAGGGCGGCAGTTGGCAGGCCTCGGCACGGGTCAGGTCGAGGTAGGTGCCGGGGGCGAACGAGTCGTCGGCCGGCCCGCCCGGGGTGACGTGGGTGGACGCCGCGGTGACCTCCACGCTGCGCTCGCCGGCCAGGCGCCGCCCGCCGATCCGGGTGAGCTGCAGACCGAGCGGTACCAGGCCCTGGGTCCAGCGCAGCCGGCCGAGCGGGGAGACCAGGACCGTGCCGTCGGGCAGCCGGCCGGCCGGCGGGGCGAGGGCGGCGCTGCGGTCCCGGGCGTCGACGGCGTGCAGGTTCGACGCCCGCTTGAACTCGGGGGCGAGCAGCGCGGCGACGTCCTCGAGCGGGGGAGCGGGTGCCGGGCCGGCCGGGCCGATCCGGAAGGTGTCCGACCAGCTGATGTCGTCGAAGAGCAGTTCCTTGGACACCGAGACGTGGATCGTCCACGGCCCGGGCCCGTCCACCGAACCGGAGGCGGTGATGCCGCCGGAGAAGATGGCGACCCGCACCTGCCAGCCGGCCTGGAAGTCGACGTGCAGATGGAACGGGTCGAAGGTGACGATCGCGTCCAGCGCGATCGAGCCGTTCGCGGAGATCACCGCGAGGTCGACGCCGACCTCGAAGCTGCCGCCCACCTGGAAGCTGTTCGAGGTGATCGCCAGATAGCCGTCGGCGCGCAGTGACAGGAACGCAAGCGCCGGCAGATCCAGGGCCAGGCCCAGCCGTTGCTGCGGCGGGACGACGG
>NZ_JBFBDY010001393.1:0-1052 GCF_040683475.1 Kitasatospora sp. NPDC093558
GGCGGCGACGGCCCGGCGCACCCGCTCCTCGACCAGGGCGAGCCGCTCCAGCAGGTGGGCGAGGCCGGGACCGGTCACCGCACCCTCCGCCGGCGCGGCGCAGCCGATTCCGCCGCGTCTGATTCCGCTGCGGTGTCGGGGAGTTCGCCGCTGCGCAGCACCAGGCCCTCCCGCACGGGCGGCCCGGCCCGGTAGACCGGGGCCACGGCGAAGGGCGCGCTCACCACGACGTCCAGCGAGGGCTTGAGCTCCCCGCCGAGGGCCGTCCAGACGTCCGCGAAGGCCCGGTCCTCGGGCGGCGGCAGGGCGATGGCGACGGGGACGGGCAGCCCGGTGGCGGCGAGCGTCGGGCCGAGGGCGGCGGACGGCAGAGCGGTGTGCCGCAGGAAGCACGCGAGCAGCGCGGACAGCAACCGGTGTTCGTCCTCGGGCCGTTGGGTCCACGCGCTGATCAGGTAGGAGAGCTTGAAGTAGCGGGGCGGCAGGGTCCGCGCGACGACCGTGCCCCGTTCGTCGTAGACGTTCTGCCGCCCCCGGGAGCCGCGCCGCAGGTCCTCCCTGATGTCGTACAGGTAGAGGTTGACGGTGGGGGTGTTGCGCCGGGCCGCCCAGTCGCGGGTGGGCGCGTCGAAGACCAGCTCGACGTCCGTGCCGTCCAGGGCCTCGGACCGGACGAGGGCGCGCAGCGACTCGTCGACCTCGTGGATCACCGGGTCACCGCCGCTCCTGGTACTGCTGGGGCTGGAGGACGCCGGGCACGACCACGAAGCCGGTGCGCACCTCGCCGAGGGCGGGCAGGTCGGGCAGCGTGGCGATCAGCTCGCGCGGGCCGAGGGTGTCCTGGGCGAGCGCGAGGACGGGCGCGGTGAAGGTGCCGTCGGGGGCCGCGGTGACCGGGGCGGCGGCCGCGGTCACGCCCGCGCTCCAGCGCAGGCGGACGGTGGCGCCGGGCGGGAAGCCGGTGCCGTGGGCGAGGGTGACGAGCCCGGGCGGGCCGACCTTCGGGTCGAGCGTGACGGCGGGGTCGACGACGGTCAGGGTGGCGGTGGCGG
>NZ_JBFBDY010001394.1:0-1051 GCF_040683475.1 Kitasatospora sp. NPDC093558
GTCACCAAAGAGCTGATCGCGTAGCCGCTCCACCCGCCGGACGGCGAAGTCGCCGCTGCGACGTTGTCGGCCTGATCCGGACGGCCGTCGTGCGGCTGGTTGTCGGCAATCGGCAAGGCTGGCTCTCCCCCTGGTACGTGCCGCCCCCACCTGGCTGATCGTGGTGTGTGACGGCTGCGTGAATATAGCCGACCGCTTCGTGTGACCTGCTCACGGGCCTCCACCGCCGGGCTGCAGAGGCACCTGCCCGATGACCACGCGGAGCTTTGCGCGGACAGGTGGACGGCTGCGGGTCGTGCCCGTATTCGTACGCCGAGATGGACCACGCGATCGGTCTGTTCCTGGTCGTCGTAGGCAACGACGCACGGGAGTGGTCGTCGATCGGCCCGTCCAATGACGGCAGCGGCCTGCTCGTGTCGTACCAGCCGAAGTGGACCCGGCGGATCGTTCCGGCCGGGTCGACGACGGCCGCGTACGAGGAGCGGGTGGAGACGATCGTGGGATGCCTGTGCACCCCGAGGTCGAATCGGTGGTGACACCGGCACGTGGCACTCGCACGAGCGACGGCCCGCCGTGGACCGCGGGCGCCGAGCTGCGAATGGGGCCCAACGACGTCTGTTCCAGCGGCGTGCCGGGGTGGGTGAACCGCAAGCGGGTGCTGCTGACCGCCGCGCACTGCGGCGGCGGCCGGTACTACAACGGAACCGGCGCCTACATCGGGGACCTGTACGCGATCGGTGACGGCCTGGACGTCGGGATGATCGCGATCAACGGCAACGGCGGCGGCCGGTTCTACGACGGCGCCTGGTCGGACGGCAGCGGTTCGTCGCGACGCACGTACGGGGCGGGGCGCAACAACGTCGGCGACCTGATCTGTCTGAGCGGCGCCCAGTCGGGCTGGAAGTGCGACGTGGAGGTCCGGAAGGTCGACGTGGAGACGACGAACGACGAGGGCGCCTCCCAGGCCAGCAGCCGGCGCAGCCGGGGTGCGGCGCCCGGCTGGACGAACAGCAGGGTCCGCCCCCGGTAGGCCGCGACCGGCCCGCAGCCG
>NZ_JBFBDY010001395.1:0-1050 GCF_040683475.1 Kitasatospora sp. NPDC093558
GGAGGTTCGGGGCATCGGCGGGCTACTGCTGGGTGCCGGTGACCGTCACCGGGACGCTGACCGCGACGCCCTGGCAACCGTCGGGTGCGCTGTGCACCATGTCCAGGACGCCGGGGATCGCGAACACGGTGCTACCGGAGGTGTTGGCCGGGACGGAGATGCTCTCCGTGACCGGTGCCGAGGCGTCGATGGCGACGTCGGCGCTCGGGCAGGCGGTGGTGTTGAGCGACACCGGTGTGCCCCAGCTCAGGCCGGTGATGGTCACGGCGTACGGGTTGGGGTTGGCGATCTTGAAGTAGACCGTCCCGGCGGGGCCTCCCGGGTACAGGTTCGCCGCCGCGCCGGAGGGGGTCACGGCGGTGACGGTCAGGCCCTGGGCGACGGCGGCCGCGGCCCCGCCCGTCCCGCTTCCGGACGCGCTCCACACCGCGTACGCGACGCCGCTGCCCGTCGCGGCAGCCGTCAACGTGGCAACGGGCACGAACCACCGCTTGTCGATCTTCAAGGCAGTCTCGCTCTCTCTCGCGGAGACCGGCCGGCCTCCGGTGACGATCGGAGAGTACGGACCCGCGGGCGCGATCTCGGCGAGCCGTGACCCGGTGGCGGCGGCGATCGCCCGGATTCCATCCGTTGGGACCACGGCTCCGGCGGGATGCAGCCGGCCGCGATCTGAAAGGATTACCGGCGGTACACGAACCTGAAGAGGGGTGGGGAACATGGTCGGTGCGGTGCTGGTGGTCGTGCTGGTGCTCGCGGTCGGCGGGTGCGCATGCGTCGTGTGGGCGCAGCGGGGTGGGCCGGGGTGGGTGCGGGTGGTGGCGGCGGTGACGCTGGGGGCGGGCGAGTTGGTGCGGTCGGGGGCGAAGCGGCGGCGGCGCGGTACGAACAACAACGGCGGTGACGTCAGCAGCCTCGGCGACGGCGGTTCGTGAGGATCGGCACACGCTTCGCAATCGGGCCCGCACGTTGTGTACCGTCGCCCTGAGGTGCGATGAAGGGGGCGCGGCACGTGAGCGAGCGCAGCGAGCGAGCCATTGAGGGGTGCGCGTT
>NZ_JBFBDY010001396.1:0-1049 GCF_040683475.1 Kitasatospora sp. NPDC093558
GTGGCGAAGATCAAGGCGTACTACGGGGACACCGTCGACGCCAACGGCGAGCACTGGCCGTCGCCGGACAGCAACTACGCCGAGCAGGTCAAGGGCATCGAGGCCAAGGCCCGCAAGTACCTGGCCCAGCAGATCAAGCACGACCGCTCCGGCAAGAAGGCGATCGTCCTCGACGTCGACGACACCTCGCTGTCGACGTACAACTACGAGCTCGAGACCACCTTCGTCTACAACCCGGCGAGCAACGCCAAGTACATCGCCACCAAGACCATGCCGGCCGTCTTCGGCATGAACGACCTGGCGACCTGGGCCCAGCAGCAGGGGTACACGGTCTTCTACATCACCGGCCGCCCGGAGGCCCAGCGGGCCGCCACCGCCGCCAATCTCGCGGCCGTCGGGTACCCGGCGGCGGACGAGGCGCACCTGTTCCTGAAGAACCCGGCCTCGCCCGCGCCGTACCTGGCGTGCGGGGCGAAGTGCTCGGTGATCGAGTACAAGTCCGGCACGCGCGCCCACATCGAGGACCTCGGCTACGAGATCGTCGGCAACTTCGGGGACCAGCAGAGCGACCTGTCCGGCGGCCACGCGGACAAGGGCTTCAAGCTGCCGAACCCGATGTACTACCTGCCGTAGGGCGTGGAGCCGTCCCCCGGATTGCCGCCCGCGCGCCGTGGTGCCTGAATGGTCGGGGAACCGTCGTGCCGCGGGTGAGCGGGTGAGGAGCCGTCGTATGCCAAGGGTCCGGGTCAACGGCGCCGACCTCTTCTACGAGCTCGCGGGGGACGGCGACCCGCTCGTCCTGGTCCACGGCTCCTGGGGTGACCACCTCAACTGGGTGCCCGTCCTGCCGGCCCTCGCCGAGAGGTACCGGGTGCTGGTCTACGACCGGCGCGGGCACAGCCGGAGCGGGCGCCCGCCGGGGCAGGGGTCCCGGACGGAGGACGAGGACGACCTCGCGGCGCTGATGGAGGTGCTCTGCCTCGCGCCGGCCCACGTCGCCGGGAACTCGTTCGGGGCGTCGACGGTGCTGGGCCTGGCCGCGCGGCGCC
>NZ_JBFBDY010001397.1:0-1047 GCF_040683475.1 Kitasatospora sp. NPDC093558
CACGCCGAGCGGGTCGACGACCACCCGGCGCAGGGCGGCGAGCGTGACGCCGACGGCCAGCAGCGGCACGACGACGGCGATCGCGGCGGCGATCGCCGGGTGCGGGGCGACGTCCTGCGGGTAGAAGCTGAAGCCGGCGAGCCTGATCCGCCCGATCACCTGCCGGGCGGCCAGGAACAGGCCCGCGCCCGCGACCAGTCCGAGCACGGCCCCGACCAGCGACTCCCCGGCCGCGATCCGGGCCGTCGTGCGGCGGTCCGCGCCGCCCAGGCGCAGCGCGGCGAGCCTGCGGTCGCGCCGCTCGCCGCCGAAGCGCGCGGCGGCGGCGAGGAAGACGCCGACCGGGGCGAGCATCACCATGAGGCCGACGGCGTTGAGCAGGATCAGCCTGGGGTCCATCGGCTTGGGCGGCGAGAAGTGCCCGTACGCGTCGATCCGGACGGCCCCGGTGTCCACCGTGAGGCCGTCGCCGCCGAGCACGTAGTCGGCCTGGCCCGGGCCGAGCAGCCCGGCGGGGCCGACGGTGCCGACGACGGGGTAGGGGAGGCGGTCGCGCAGGAGCGCGTTGGCCGGGTCCTTCAGCAGGTCGGCGAGGGCGGGGGAGACCACCATGTGCCCCGGCGCCGGGTAGGCGGCCACGCCCGGCGGGAGCGGCGGGTTGGCGCCCTCGGGCTGGACGACGCGGCCGCGGACCGGGGTGCCCCGGAACGTCGTGTCGGCGGCGGCGATGAGGACGGTCCGGTCGCCGGGCGAGGGGATGACCTCGTCCAGGAAGGTGTCGTTCTGGGTGTACAGGCGGTCGTTGCGGTGCTCGACGATACCCGGGAAGGACGCGGTGAACAGCAGCAGCGCCACCCCGAGGCCGACGCCGCACGCGGTGAGCAGCAGCCGGCCCCAGCCGTCCCGGCCGCCGTTCGTCGCCAGGCGCACGCCGAGGCCGAGCTGGTCGAGGAAGGGCGAGCGGACCTTGCTGTCCGTCGGGCCGGTCGTATCGCCGAAGGGCGAGCGGACCTTGCCGTCGGTCGGGCTGCTCGTATCGCCGAAGGA
>NZ_JBFBDY010001398.1:0-1047 GCF_040683475.1 Kitasatospora sp. NPDC093558
GCCACGGACGGCGGCCCGCCGGTGCAGCACCAGCAGGACGGCGAGCTGCACCAGCCGACCGGCGCCGGCCTGCGCGGGTCCGGCGTCGACCAGGACGACGACCCGGCCGCGGCCCGCGTCGGCGGTCGACTCGGGCGCGAGGTGGAGCAGTTCGCGGTCCGCGTAGCGGCGCAGGAACTCGTCCGGGGCCTCCTCGGCGAGCAGCCATTCGGAGGGCAGGAGTTGGTCCGGCCGCCCGGTCCGCGAGAGGCCGCCGTGGCCTTCGGGCACGCCGAGGAGGCCGGTGGCGTTCTCGTGCCCGCCGATGAGGGAATCCAGGCGGCGGAGCAACGGGGTGAGAGCGTGGGCGAGTTGAGGGCTCAGCGCGTCGAGGGTGGCCTCCCAGCCTGCGGGTGGGGCGGGTAGGTGGGTGGTCATCGCGGCGACCTCCGAGTACGGCAGGTGGCGCGCGCGAGGCCGCGGCGGCGCTGCGCTGCGCGCCCGGCTGCGGGCGCGCCGAGCGGGGCGTCCGGGCGCAGCGGCGGGGTGAGCGCGTCGGCAGGTTGCGTGCTGAGGACGTCGGGTGGTGCCGACACGTGGGTAGTCATCGCGGCGACCTCGGGTTGCGACACCTCGTGCCCACGAGACCGCCGCTACCCGGCGCCACGTGCCCGGCCTCGGGCACCCCGAGTACGGCGTCCAGGCACAGCAGCGGGCCGATTGTCACGGCCGGTGCCTGGCCGCCGGGCCGGGTCATCGTCCTGTCCTCCGTCATCCCACGTTCTCCAGAGCCGCCGGGTCCGTCCCGAGTGGTGGCCGGTCGGCCACCAGTGCGTGTTCCGGTACCAGCGCGCACAGTTGGCCGTCGGCCGCTCCGAGGGCGGTGCGCCACAGGTCGGAGGCGGGGTGTGGCCTGGCGGTGGTCGGCACCAGGAGGTCGCCGTCGAGGCCCAGGTAGCGGGCGCCGGGGGCCCAGGGCAGGTCTTCGGTGGCGCCGAGCACGAGCAGGGCGGTGGCGTCGGCGGCGACGCCGAGGCGGGTGCCCGCCGCAAGGCGGTCGCGGGTGGC
>NZ_JBFBDY010001399.1:0-1047 GCF_040683475.1 Kitasatospora sp. NPDC093558
GCCATCTACAACAACTCCACCGACAACGGCGGCCAGACCGTCATGGACGTCACCGACCCCGCCTCCGGCAGCATCTCCCGCAGCGCCTGGTCCTTCGCGTCGGCCCGGATCTGGTTCAGCTGACCGATCCTCGCCTCGTACTCCTCTTGAGCCGGGTACGCCTGCTCCAGGCTCTCCTCCAACTCCACGATCCGCTGCTCGATCTGCTGCCCCAGATTCGTGAAGAACTGCTGCGGGTCGCTCATCTGCGACAGCTCCTGCGGCCGGAACTTCTCCCAGTGCGACCACGCCAGGGTCCCGTACTGGTTCATCGCCCTCTCCTTGCGTCTCGTCCTGCTCGCCGTCCTCAGCCAGGCTCCCACGAAGCGCGGCGAGCTGGGCCTCGATCCGGCTCTTGTCGATGACCTGGCGGTCGTCGTCGCCGCCGTCGGCGCGCACCCGCTCGCGGGCCGCCTCAATCGTCTGCAAGGCCGCACCGACGGCCTTCAGCTGCCGCTTGGCCTTGTCGCGGTCGGTACGGTCCAGCTCCCTATCGTTGACCTCCTGCGTCAGCGACGCCGACAGCGCATCGGTGATCCGGCGCAGTTCGGCGAGCAGCCCCTCGGGCACGTCCAGCACGTGGCCCTTGACCCACTCGTTGTCCAGCGGGTTGCGGTCGCTCGTCGTGGATTGGGTCCCTCCGGCGATCAGGTCGTAGAGGTACCGGTGCTCCCTGTTTGCGCTCTCGCGCGCGTGGCGGCCCAGCCGCTCCCGGTACAGCTTGGGGAACGCCACGGTGACGAACACCGACCGCGGGTGCCCCCACGTCCGGCGGCCTTCCGTCTTCGAGTCCCGGTCGTAGCGCGTGACCACGTCCGCGACGGCCGCCGCCTTGGACCGGAACCCCTCGGCCAGACGCCGCCGATCCCAGTGGTCGGTCTTGGTGTGGTTCCAGACGGCCTTAGCCTCGTTGAACTCCACCCGGCCGTAGGTGTCCAGAGCGCCGTCGATGTGGATGTCGCCGTCGTCATCGACCTGCACCCGGGCCAGGGCTTGGGCGTGGAGCTG
>NZ_JBFBDY010001400.1:0-1046 GCF_040683475.1 Kitasatospora sp. NPDC093558
GTCTCGCTGACCTTCGCGAGACCGACGCCCGTCCGGCGTGCGGAGTCCGGTAGGAGCCCTGTTGCGGCGCGGTCAGCCGGCTTGCCGGGGGTGTGCCCCGGCCAGGGTCTGCTGGATCAGGGCGTGCGGCGGGTCCGCCACCAGGTAGAAGTGGTCACCGGGTACGCCCTGTTCACGGGCACCGCCCGAGGTCAGCTCGCTCCAGGGCCGGCAGTCGGCGTCCGGGTCGGCGTCGCCGGTGATGGTGGTGACCGGGCACCGGACGCTCGGGCCTGAGCCGACAGCGGGGACGTAGCTGTGGAACATGCGCCCGTCCGCCCGTACGTACGGCAGGACCAGCTCCTGGAACTCGGGGTCCGCGGCCAGTTCGGGGTCCGTGCCGCCGAGGGTGAGAAGCCGTTCGATGACGGCCGGGTCGTCCTCCTCGTCCGGGTCGGCCCACTCCTCGGGGGACGGGTACGGCGCGTCGCGGGAACCCGACGCGAACAGGTGGACGGGGAAGATCCCGCGGGCCTCCAGCGCCGCGGCGGCCTCCAGGGCGATCGGCGCGCCCATGCTGTGGCCGAAGAGCGCGAGGGGGCGGTCGGCCAGCGGGGCCACGGCCTCGGCGACGGCACGCGCGAGCTCGCGCAGGTCGGTCGCCACCGGCTCCGCGAGACGCTCGGCGCGGCCGGGGTAGCGGACCGCGTACACCTCGACCCCCGGGATCCGGTGGCCCCAGTCGCGGAAGAAGGACGCGGATCCCCCGGCGTGGGGGAAGCAGATCAGACGGGCGACCGGGTCGGGGGCCGCAGCGGTGCGGTGCAGCCAGAGGGTGCTGTCGGCGGTCATGTCGGCGGTGGTCATTCGGAGGCCTCCTGTGCCGGGTCCTGCCGTCGGGCGCGAAGGACGCGGGCGCGTCGTGCGGCGGCGCGTCGTTCGGCCGAGCCGGTGCCGTCGGCGCCTTCGGTGGAACCGTCGCCGTCACGCAGCATCGCGACCTGCGCGGCGATGGTGGTGTGCTTGAACAGGGCGATCACCGGCGGCCGTTTGCCGGTATGGCGTTC
>NZ_JBFBDY010001401.1:0-1045 GCF_040683475.1 Kitasatospora sp. NPDC093558
CCCGGCACGCCGCCCTGGCCCACCGCCGCGACCCCGAGCCCGGCCCGGCCGCCACCCAGGCCGTCTTCGGCGCCGGCCCGCACGCCTGCCCGGGCGCCGGCCTCGCCCGCACCCAACTCGCCGACGTGCTCCTCGCGTTGGCGCCGTACCGCCCCACCGTCGCCCGCGCCCGCGTGGACCGCCGCGCCGCCCTCCCCGGCTACGCCGAACTCACGCTGCACCGAGGCCTGCAGCAAGGCCTGCGGCGAGACCCGAACCGAGACCCGAACCGAGGAACCCCGTGACGCGCATCGCCATCACCGGCGCCACCGGCTTCTGCGGCGCCCACCTCGCCCGCGCCGCCGCCGCACTCGGGCTCGACGTCTCCTGCCACGGCCGCCGCCCCGGCCCGGTCGGCCGGCACGTCCCGTGGGACGCCACCACCGCCGACCCCGACCTCACCGGCGCCGACCTCGTCGTCCACTGCGCCGCCGCCGTCGCCGACCTGTCCCCGGGCTCGCCCGCCGAGGCGCACCAGCACGCCGTCAACGTCACCGGCACCGAGCGCGTGCTGCGCGCCGCCGCCGGCCGGCCGGTCGTCCAGGTGAGCAGCGCGAGCGTCTACGACCCGCGGATCACTGCCCCCGCCGTCACCGAGGACCACCCCACCGCCGGCGGTCACCTCAACGCGTACGGCCGCACCAAGGCCGCCGCCGAGCTCCGCGCACTCGCGGCGGGCGCCGTCGTCCTGCGCCCGCGCGCCGTGTACGGCCCCGGCGATCCGCACCTCGTCCCGCAGTTGCTGGCCCGCGTCCGGCACGGCCTGCTGCTGCTTCCGGGCGGGGACGTCCGGCTCAGCCTCACCTCGGTGGCCAACCTGACCGACGCCTGCCTGGCCGCGCTCGGCGTCACCGCCGCCGGCCCGTGGCCGTCCGGCGCGTACAACATCGCGGACGCCACGCCGTACCGCCGCGACGAGGCCGTCCACCGGGTGCTCGCCGCGCACGGCGTCCGCGCCCGGATCGGCCACGTCCCCGCGCCGCTCGCCCGCCTCGCCGCGCGCACC
>NZ_JBFBDY010001402.1:0-1043 GCF_040683475.1 Kitasatospora sp. NPDC093558
GTCAGCGCCCGGACGGCAAGGCGCTCGCGGCGGCTGCGGCCGAATCCGCGCAGCAGTCGCAGCACGTCCAGGGCGGGCGGCGTGGCCCGCAGCTCGGGCCGGATCCGGGCCAGGTAGGCCGCCACCTCGGCGCGCGACCCGGGTATCGAGGTGGCGCCCAGCCGTTCGGCGACGCGCGCGGCCTCGGTGTAGTAGCGGTCGCACTCGTCGGCGGTCAGCGGGGTGGCGGCGAAGATCTGGTAGCCGGTCAGGAAGCAGTGCACCTCGGCGGTGTGCACCCAGGTGAGCAGCTCCGGATCGTCGGCGCGGTAGGGGCGGCCGTCCGGCGCGGTCCCGCGGATCCGCGGGTGGATCCTCCGCACGCCCGCTATGGCCTCCTCGGCCGCCGCCGTCGAGCCGAGCGTGGTCGTGGTGACGAAGCGGGCGGTCCGGTTGAGCCGGCCGGTCGGATCGACCCGGAAGTCGGAGTGCGCGTCGACGGCGGCCATCGCCACCGGGTGGAGGGACTGCAGCAGCAGGGCCGCGAAGCCACCCGCCAGCATCCCGGCCGGGTGCCCGTGCACCCGCCACACCACACTCTCCGGACCGTACAGCCCGGGGTCCCCCGCCGGGCGGTCGTAGCGCTCCAGGTGCAGGTCGTTCCCGTGCACGGTGGCATTGATCTCGGCCAGCAGACGCATCCGCACCGCACCGAGCGGCGCACGCCATCCACGTCCAGCGGTCCCCGACCCCATCACGCCCACCCCTCCCCCGCTCCCGGCCACCACACTACCGACCGGATCCCCGGGGCCCCTCGCGGGACGTTCCACTGAGGGACCGTTGAACGGGTAAACGCACAGGGTTCTCCACAACCCGACAGAACCGAACGATCGTCAGCACGTCGGAATATGGCGCTTCGCCCCGTTTCCCCGCCACGGCCCCGGGTGGAGATCCCGACGCGGTCGTCCAATTGTGTTCGCAATTGTTGACTCTCGGTCAACCGGCCTTCATATTGGCCGTGTTCACGCAAGGTTCCCCACCCTCACCCCGGTCGGCGGACGGCC
>NZ_JBFBDY010001403.1:0-1040 GCF_040683475.1 Kitasatospora sp. NPDC093558
GTCGTCACCCCGGCCGCGGGTGCCGACGGCCCCGAGGCGCGCGCCGCGCTGGAGCGACTCCCGTCCGGCGTCCGCACGGTGCGCGTCGACCTGCCCGGCTCCGGCGCCGGCCGCCGGGAGCTCGCCGGGCTGCTGCGCACGGCCGCCGCCGAGGCGCCGGCCGTCGCGGGCGTGCTCTCGCTGCTCGCCCTGGACCGCACCCCGCTGCCGGGCGCCCCGGCGCTCCCGGCCGGCGCGGCGGCCACCGCCGCCCTGGTCGGCGCGCTGCACGACACCGCCCTGCGCGCGCCGCTGTGGTGCGCGGGCGACGCCGTGCCGGCCGCCGTCCGGGTGCCGCTCACCGCCTGAGCGGGCACCTCGGAGACCCACCTGACCACCTGACCACCTGACCACCTGACCACCGCAACACACCCACCGAGAAGAGGAATCCGCACATGAACGTCGACGAGCAGAAGGCCGCCGAGGCGCTCCTCGGGCGCTACCTGTCCGAGCACCTGAACGGCCGCAACGACGACGTCCTGGAGGAGTTCATCCACCCGGACTTCGTCCACCACACCGACGAGACGGCGCTGGGCTTCGAGAACACCGAGCCGGACCTGGAGGGCATCAAGGCCGGCATGGTCGAGATGCGCGAGAAGCTCGACCCCACCTACGAGTTCGAGATCGTCAAGTGGGAGGACGACTGGGTGCACCTCAACTGGACCTTCCACGGCGTGCACCGCGGCACCGTGATGGGCCTGGAGGCCACCAACAAGCCGTTCACCATCCACTACACCGGCCGCACCCGCTTCAAGGACGGCCGCATCATCGACGCCCAGAACGAGTGGGACCCGGCCGCCACCCTCGAGGTCGTCAAGGCCCAGATCTACAGCTGAGACGGCCGGACAACCAGGAACCGAGGCCCGTGGAGGGGAATCTCATGCACGCGCACCACGGACGACCGCAGCCGGTCGCCCTGCTCCCCCTGTCCGGGGAGGACCCACAGGCGTTCGCCGACCGGGCCGCCGCCTGGGCGGCGGCGCCGGAGCAGGGCCGCGGTG
>NZ_JBFBDY010001404.1:0-1036 GCF_040683475.1 Kitasatospora sp. NPDC093558
CGGTGGCGGTGGTGACCAGGTGGTACGCCTTGCCGTCCGGCTTGCCCTCGTCGTAGGTGTTGGTGTTGTGGTCCCGCGCCACCACGGGGGTGCCGGCGGGCAGGGTCGGGTTGAGCGTGGTCTTGGTCAGGGTGACCCGGTCCAGGCCCGCCTGGTAGTACGGCGCGACGGCCGCCGGGTTCTTCCCGGTGACGGTCAGCCGCAGCTCGTGGTCGCCGCGGGCGAGCCGGACCGTCGAACCCGCCGTGTAGGACGTGGTGGTGACGGTCGGGTTGTACCCGTCGAAGGTGCCGCCGACGTTCTGGCCGTCGATGGACAGCTGGACGACGCCGTAGTCCGCCGCCTTGGTCAGCAGCGCGGTCAGCTGGTACTCGCCCTCCTCCGGCACGGAGACCCGGAAGGACGCGTTGTCCCCGACCTCGTTGGCGGCGAAGAACACGTGCCCGCCGCCGGACCACCCGGCGCCGGCGCAGCACTGGGCGAGCGTCTGCACACGCAGCGGGTCGGTCGCGCCGAGTTGGACGAGGCTCTCGCCCTCGGCGGTGAAGGACGCGGGCGTGCTCTGGCCCTCGACCTGCTCGGCGAGCGAGGCGCGGTAGACCGGGCCGAGCGTCTCGACGACGTCGAGGCCGTCCGGGGAGAAGACCGTCCGGTGGTCCAGCAGCCGGGCGCGGGAGGCGGAGTCGGCCGGCAGGCCCAGCTCCGCGACGAGGCGCTCGGTCTCCGGGTGCGTGCCGAGCGCGATGGCGCGGTCGGTGGCCTCCAGCGTGCGGACGGGGTGGCCGAAGCGGTCGTACTCCTGGGTGTCGATGTCACCGCCGGGGGTGACGGACGGGCTGGCGGTGTTGACCTCGTGGCCGGAGGCGTTGAGGTAGTGGACGGTGGCCGGCCGGTAGCCGTCCGGGCCAGGCCTGGCGGCCGTGGCCGTGGCGGTCGCCGGGTCGTCCTCGGGGCCGAACACGGCGGTGGCGTCGGTCGGGGCGTCGGTCTGCGCCCACTTGGCCACGTCCGCGCCCGCCAGGTCGTACGGACCGCC
>NZ_JBFBDY010001405.1:0-1036 GCF_040683475.1 Kitasatospora sp. NPDC093558
GCCAGCGTGTTCTACGTGGTGGGGCCGCTGGTGACCGGCGCCCTCACCCAGGAGGTGAGCTGGCGGGCCGTGTTCTGGGTCAACGTGCCGCTCGCCTGCGCCGTCGGCGTGGTCTCCGCCCTCGCCCTCGCCCCGGACCCGCAGGCCCGGCGGCACGAACCGGTGGACCTGGTCGGGCTGTTCACCAGTGCGGCCGGGCTGGGGGCGCTCGTGGTGGCGCTGATGGCAGGACCAGCCCTGGGCTGGGATTCACCGGCCGTCCTGCTACTGGCCGTCGGGGCGGTGCTGTTGCTCGCCGTCTTCGTCCTGGCCGAGCGGCGGCGGCCTGCGCCGCTGTTCGATCTGACGCTGCTGCGCCGCGGCGCGCTCGCGTGCGCGGTCGGCATGGTCTTCCTCGTCTACGTCGTGTACCTGGGCCTGATCGTCTTCGTCCCACTGTTCCTCCAACACGAAGCCGGGCTCAGGCCGTTCGCAGCCGGGCTGGCGCTGACCCTGGCCCTGGGCCCGATCATCGTCGTCGCCCCGGTCAACGGCCGGATCGTCGACCGCGTCGGGGCCCGCCGGCCCGCCCTCGTCGCCGCGCTGACCGCGTTGGTCTCCTTCACCTGGCTCGCCCTCGCCGCACCGGCGCACTCCTTCGCGCTCCTGCTCCCGGCGCTGCTCCTGTACGGCGTGTCGGTCCCGGCCCTCTACAACACCGCCGTGACGGTGGCGCAGAACCTGGTGACGGACGCACAACGCGGGCAGGTGTCGGGAATCCTCGGCAGCGCCGCCCAGGCCGGGGCGGCCATCGGCGTGGCCGTCATCGGTGCGGTGGTCGTCGCCGTCTCCGGATCGGCCGACTACACGACCGGGGGCTTCCAGGCCGGCTTCGGCGTCTGCGCGGCGCTCTCACTCGCCCTGGTCCGGCTCGCCGCAGCCCTGCCCCGGCATCCGCGCGCCGGAGCCGGGCCGTACTGACCACCGACCCGGGCTCAGGGGGAAAGCCGTTCGGGTGTTGTGGCACCGATCGGCCGACGACACGGTGGTCAGGCAC
>NZ_JBFBDY010001406.1:0-1034 GCF_040683475.1 Kitasatospora sp. NPDC093558
CACCTCGTGCGCGGCCTGCGTGAGCCGCTCGCCCCACTCCGGCGGCAGCGCGCCGACGCCGACGTCCACGCTGCGGAAGGAGTAGCCGTGCTCGACGGTCAGCGCGCACCACACGACGTCCTCGACGCCGTCCTCGCCGATCAGGATGTCCGCGGCCGGGCAGCCGACGCCCTCGGCGTGCTCCTGGAAGCGCTGGATCAGGATCGGGAACGCGAAGAACGAGTCCCGGCCCGCGTTGTCCAGGAACTCCTCGACGGCGCCCGGCGCGTCGGAGACCACGCCCGAGCCGTCGCCGGCCACGCCGAAGAGCGTGCGGGCGATCACCTTGCCGTAACGGTCGGTCATCGCCTTCAGACCGCCACGCAGCTCCACCCAGTTGCCCGCCACCATGCCCGGCGCGACGTCGATGCCCGGCAGCTCGCGGGCCAGGTCCAGCGGGCTGATCTTGGAGTCCAGGTAGAGGCTCGCCCAGTAGGCGTCCTCGTCGACGTGGTCCAGCTCCACCGCCTTGCCCCAGCCGCGCACCAGCGCCGCGAGCAGGTACGTCTCGTCGGTCGGGCCGACGATCTGCAGCTTCACCACCTCGTACGGCTCCAGTAGTTCGCGCAGCCGCACCTGCGCCTCGCCGTCCTTGAGGAAGTCCTCCACCAGCAGGCCGGTGCGCCGGGCCGGCGACACCACCGGCGCCGGGTCCAGGCCCAGCGTCCGGTGGATGTCGTCGAACCACTGCCGGTTCCAGCCGAGGGGGAGCACCAGGACCCGGGGGTTGGTGCTCCAGAAGACCGAGTGCTCGCACTCGTACGTGCCGCTGAACCGCACCACCCGCTCGCGCTCCTCACCGGTGAGGTGCAGGGCGGGATTGCGCAGGTGGTACTCGGCACTGTTGGGGACGATGAGCTCGACGACTTGCGACATCTGCGGGGTCCTCTCTCAGAACTCGGCTGCTGGAGACGGGCGTTGAGGTGCTACGCGTCCTGGGACAGCTCCTGGGCGATCTCCCAGACGGTCCCGGCCGGGTGGGGGAAGGTCGCCGT
>NZ_JBFBDY010001407.1:0-1034 GCF_040683475.1 Kitasatospora sp. NPDC093558
GTCCTCGTCGGGGAGGTCGTCCCGCCACTCCAGGAGGCGACCGTCGGCGGCGATGGACGGGGGCCGCAGGCGGGCGCGGGACCGGGCCAGTTCCTCCGCCAGGTCGTGGTCGACGCCGAGTTCGCGGGCGGCCGCGACGGTGTTGTCGAGCAGTTCGGCGGCGAGCCAGTAGTCCATCGTGGAGCCGGAGCTGACGGCGGCCATGGTGCCGTCGGCGAGCCGGAACTGGTGCTCGGGCGACGTGGACGGGCTGGTCACCAGTGTGCCGTCCGCGTCCTCGACGAGGAGGTGGACGAGGAAGCGGGCGGCCTCGCGCATGACGGGGTAGGCGCGGTCGGCGAGGAAGGCGCGGTCCCCGTGGAAGAGGTGGTGGTCCCACAGGTGGGCGGCCAGCCACGGCCCGGCCATGGGCCAGTGGAACCACATCGGCTCCCCCAGCACCGGGTTGGTGGCGCGCCAGATGTCGACGTTGTGGTGGCAGCACCAGCCCGGCGCGTCGTAGTACGCCCGCGCGGTGGAGCGGCCGGCCTCGGCGAGGTCCGTGACGAGGTCGAACAGCGGCTCGTGGCACTCGGACAGACCCGTCGTCTCGGCGGGCCAGTAGTTCATCTGGAGGTTGATGTTCGACGTCCAGTCGCTGTTCCACGGCGGCGTGACGAAGGTGTTCCAGATGCCCTGGAGGTTGGCGGGCTGGGTGCCTGGCCGGGAGGAGGCGATGAGCAAGTAGCGGCCGTAGGCGAACAGCTGGGCGGCGAGCCCCGGGTCGGGGGTGCCCGCGTTGACGGCGGCGAGGCGCTCGTCGGTCGGCAGCTCCGCCGCCGACTCCGCGCCGGGGAGCCGGAGGGAGGCCGCGGCGAAGAGCCGCTGATGGTCGGCGACGTGGGCGGCGCGCAGCGCTTGGTAGTCCCCGGCGTCGTCGAACCACCGGCGGGCCTCGGCGAGCGCCACGTCGGGGCCGTCGGGCCGCTTGCGCCAGTCCCGGAACCCGGTGCCGACGGCGACCAGGAGCACGGCCTCGTCGGCGCCGGTGACCT
>NZ_JBFBDY010001408.1:0-1032 GCF_040683475.1 Kitasatospora sp. NPDC093558
GGGGCGAAGCTGAGAACTTAAGCGCCAGTAAACGGCGGTGGTAACTATAACCATCCTAAGGTAGCGAAATTCCTTGTCGGGTAAGTTCCGACCTGCACGAATGGCGTAACGACTTCTCGACTGTCTCAACCATAGGCCCGGTGAAATTGCATTACGAGTAAAGATGCTCGTTTCGCGCAGCAGGACGGAAAGACCCCGGGACCTTTACTATAGCTTGATATTGGTGTTCGGTTCGGCTTGTGTAGGATAGGTGGGAGACTTTGAAGCAGCAACGCCAGTTGTTGTGGAGTCGCCGTTGAAATACCACTCTGGTCGTGCTGGATGTCTAACCTGGGTCCGTGATCCGGATCAGGGACAGTGTCTGGTGGGTAGTTTAACTGGGGCGGTTGCCTCCTAAAGGGTAACGGAGGCGCCCAAAGGTTCCCTCAGCCTGGTTGGCAATCAGGTGTTGAGTGTAAGTGCACAAGGGAGCTTGACTGTGAGACTGACGGGTCGAGCAGGTACGAAAGTAGGGACTAGTGATCCGGCGGTGGCTTGTGGAAGCGCCGTCGCTCAACGGATAAAAGGTACCCCGGGGATAACAGGCTGATCTTCCCCAAGAGTCCATATCGACGGGATGGTTTGGCACCTCGATGTCGGCTCGTCGCATCCTGGGGCTGGAGTAGGTCCCAAGGGTTGGGCTGTTCGCCCATTAAAGCGGTACGCGAGCTGGGTTTAGAACGTCGTGAGACAGTTCGGTCCCTATCCGCTGTGCGCGTAGGAGTGTTGAGAAGGGCTGTCCCTAGTACGAGAGGACCGGGACGGACGAACCTCTGGTGTGCCAGTTGTTCTGCCAAGGGCATGGCTGGTTGGCTACGTTCGGGAGGGATAACCGCTGAAAGCATCTAAGCGGGAAGCCTGCTTCGAGATGAGCACTCCCACCTCCTTGAGAGGGTAAGGCTCCCAGTAGACGACTGGGTTGATAGGCCGGATATGGAAGCCCTGTGAGGGGTGGAGTTGACCGGTACTAATAGGCCGAGGGCTTGTCCTCAG
>NZ_JBFBDY010001409.1:0-1031 GCF_040683475.1 Kitasatospora sp. NPDC093558
GGACGACGAGGAGGCCGACCAGTGCGGTCAGCAGCGGTGGTCGTGCGTCGCGCAGTGGACGGAGGAGCAGGGCGACGCGGGCCGCCCTTGATCGAACGGCGCTGTCGAAGCGCTTCGACTCGGACATTCGCCAAATCTGACAGATTTCTTGACAGCGCGTCAAGGAATTTGATTCCGCCCGCAAATTCCATCGAATTCATCGAATCACTGTCGAATATCCATGGAATCCGAGAGGTGATGTGATCAATGGCTGGGAGCCGTGGACGGGAGGCCGTGGACGCTGACGGTCGGGTGCAGCCGGCGGGTGTGGTCGAGCGGGCGGGCCGGGCTGGTGAGGCGCAGCGGCACGGTCAGGCGGTGGTCGGTGCTGGAGGCGGAGATCCGCAGTTCCAGCGCGCCGGGTTCGACGGTCCGCCGGCCGTCGCGGCCGGTGAAGGACGCCAGGTCGGCGGGAAGTGTCAGTTCGATGCGGCAGCCGGCGCCGGCGTCCAGCTGGATCCGCCGGTAGCCGACGAGCCGCTGCACCGGCTGCACCACGCTCGCCACCGGGTCGTGCAGATAGAGCTGCACCACCTCGGCTCCCGCCCGTACGCCGGTGTTGCGGAGTTCGAAGGCGAGCCGGAACTCCCCGTCCGTGCCGGTCTCGGCTGCCTGCACGTCCAGGCCGGACCATGCGAACTCGCTGTAGCCGAGCCCGTGTCCGAAGCCGTACGCGGGGGTCGGGTCGGTGCTGGAGACGTCGCCGGCCTGGGCCAGCTTCGCGGCGAGGTAGGTGGAGGGCTGGACGCCGGGGTGGCCGGGGACGGAGACGGGCAGGCGTCCGGACGGGTTGACCCGCCCGCTGAGCACGCCGGCCAGCGCCCTGGTCCCGGCCTCGCCAGGGAAGAAGCACTGGACGATGCCGGCCGCTTCGGTGACGGCGCGGCCCAGCGCATACGGCCGTCCGGCCAGCAGGGTGAGCACCACGGGCGTCCCGGAGTCGAGCACTGCTGCCAGCAAGTCTGCTTGCCGGCCCGGCAGTTCCAGCGTTG
>NZ_JBFBDY010001410.1:0-1031 GCF_040683475.1 Kitasatospora sp. NPDC093558
GTCCAGGAGGTGGCCGGTGTTGCCGAAGTCGTCCGACTGCTCGTCCGGCTGGTTCGCGTAGAGGACGTCGTGGAGCTGCTTGAACTTCTGCGGGCTCTCGTTGAGGGCCGCGCCGGCGGCGGCGAGGGCGTTCTTGGAGCCGCTGCCGCCGAGGTTGGCGTCCAGGAAGGTCGCCATGTGGTAGTGGATCGTGTAGGTGCCGTTGTCGGCGAGCTGCTGGATGGTCGTGCCGTCGGTGGTCTCCAGCTTGTCGCAGACCGGGCAGCGGAAGTCCTCGTAGACGTCCAGGACGTTCTTGTTGTTCGGGTCGCCGTAAGCGATCACGGTGCCGTTCGTGCCGGTGGTGTTGGCGGGCACGACCAGCGGTCCGCCGCTGCCGCCGCTGCCGGCCGTCGCGATGGCGATGCCGACGGCGGCACCGACGACGGCGACGGCTATGCCGCCGATGAGGATCTTCTTGCGACGGGCTTCGGCGCGCTGTCGGCGCTCCCGCTCGGCGCGCATCTGCTCGCGGGCGGAGCTCGTGGCGGCGTGGTTGTTCCTGTTGCTCATGGTGGTCTCGTCTCCCGTCCGGCGGACACCGGGAAGGCCGCGAGGCGATGAGGCCGCGAGGCCGGATCCGGGTCCGGGACGTCTCCGTGGAAGGCGGGCAGGCTGCCCCGGGGGGATGGCGGAGAGGCGAGGACGGGCTGCCAACGGCACGCTCGGGGAATCGGTGAGCGTCGGCCGTCCGGTCAGCCGGTCGGTGCCGGGACGAGGAGCGGCGGGCCGCGCCTCCGGGTGCCGCGCCGCAGGACCTCCTGCGGTCCCGATTGCCGCCGGTCGGGGAAGGCGGGTGCGGGCCCGGTCGTGGCGGGCGCTGCCGGGAGCAGCCACGCCAGCAGGATCCGCACCGGGCGGGCGGCCAGGGCGGCGAGCGCGCTCAGCGTACGGAAGACCGCCTTCTCGCCCAGCCGCAACCACACTGCGGCGACCAGGGCGGCGGCCAGGTGGAGGCCGAGCACGGCGACCAGTTGGGCACCGGTGAGCTG
>NZ_JBFBDY010001411.1:0-1029 GCF_040683475.1 Kitasatospora sp. NPDC093558
GATTGTTCCCGTCGAGCAGTCCGTCAGATCCCGCGCCCGCGCGGGCCGCAGGACGCGCGCGGGGACGCCGGGGCCCGCCACCAAGGGAGCGGGCCGCGGCAGGCACACGTGCTTTGAGGAGGCCCGGGGATGGACGCGACGAGTCAGGCGGGAGGGGCGACGGCCACGGCCGGCGGCCCGGTGGTCGGCGGGCAGGCCGGCCCGGCGGACCCGCTGGTGCCCTACCTGTCCGCCGACTTCCCCTGGTACGGCCTGGACGACGGCTGGACCGGCCGCCGCTACCTGATGCAGGCCGGCGCCGGCGGCTCCCGCGCCGGGGCCCCCGCCGGCGTCGACTACGGCACCCTCGGCCACGGCGAGGAGCCGGCCCGCCAGTTCGAGCCGCGCGACGTGCGCAAGTTCGCCGTCGTCGTCACCGTCGCCCGCCGCGACAGCCGCCGCAGCGCCGACAACACCGGCACCCTGGAGGCGACCTCCGCCTCCTCCGCCGCCTGGCTGGCCGGCTCGGGCCTGCTCGCCTCCACCTGGCCGGGCCAGCTGGACCGCGCGCTGCGCCAGGACTGGCTGGAACAGCAGAGCTCCCTCGCGTGGGACCTCGCCGACGACCTGGCCGGCCCCGGCTGGTCCACCCTCAGCCTCCCGGTCAACGGACTGCCGCAGCCGTTCCGCTACCGCGAGTCCGAGTACGGCTGGGTGCTGGCCGGCGAGGCCCCCGGCGTCCTGCTGGGCGCGTACGGGCGCGGCATCAGCGCCTACGGCACCGGCTTCTCGACCGTCCCCGACCTGACGGCCTACACCCGCCCGTAGCGCCCGTCCGCGGACGCGACGAGGGGCCGGGTGGCGCACCACCCGGCCCCTCGTGGACGTCCGCGCTAGAACTTGTTCCTGGGCGTCAGGCCGAGCGACAGGCCGGACAGGCCGCGCTGGCGCCCGCCGAGCTTGCCGGCGACGGCGCGCAGGGCGGCGCCGGCCGGGGAGTCGGGCGCGGCGAGCACGACCGGGCGGCCGTCGTCGCCGCCCTCGCGCAGG
>NZ_JBFBDY010001412.1:0-1026 GCF_040683475.1 Kitasatospora sp. NPDC093558
CGGGCGGCGTCGTAGGAGCTGGGGAAGGTGACTCCCGCGTCGACGTCGCCGCGGGCGAGCGCGGCGGGGATCTGGTTGGGGGCGAGGTTGACGGTCCGGACGTCGGCGGCGGTGCGTCCGGCCGAGGCGAGCATCCGGGCGAGCGCGTACTCGGCGTTGGTGCCCTGGGGCACGCCGATCCGGTGGCCGGGCAGCTGGTCGAGGCGGGTGATGCCGCGGTCGGTGCGGGTGAGCAGCCGCCAGTCGGAGAAGCGGGACAGGTCGGCGACGATC
Organism: Kitasatospora sp. NPDC093558; assembly: GCF_040683475.1. NCBI lineage: Bacteria > Bacillati > Actinomycetota > Actinomycetes > Kitasatosporales > Streptomycetaceae > Kitasatospora > Kitasatospora sp. NPDC093558. The sequence continues at coordinate 274 of NZ_JBFBDY010001412.1, forward strand.
CGCAGGTCGCGGCCGGTGAGCGCGGCGGTGACGGCGGGCAGGTCACCGACGACGCCGAGCTGGGCCTGGCCGCCGAGGACGGCGTTGAGCGCGTCCCGCCCGGTGGGGAAGGACTGCAGGCCGGCCCGGACGTCCTCGCCGGCCCACAGCTTCCGTTCCTGCGCGACGTAGACCTGGGCGCCGCCGAGGTAGTCGCTGCCCGCGATGGTGACGGCGGGGGCTCCGGCGGGCGCGGCCGAGCAGGCGCTGGCGAGGGTGGTGAGGGTGGTGAGGAGGAGGCCGAGCAGGAGACCCGCGAGGGCGCGGGGTCTGGGCATGGGAGTGTTCCTTCCGTACGTGAGGGTGGTTCAGGCGTCGCCGAGGTGACCGGCGATCAGGTCGCGCAGGCCGGTGTCGGGGCCGAGATCGGCGGGCACGGCCCGGTCGGCGAGGACCCGGCCGGGCCGTCCGCCGAGGACGACGACGCGTTCGGCAACGGCCAGCGCCTCGTCGATGTCGTGGGTGACGAAGAGCATGGTGGTGCCGGTGCGCCGCCACAGCCGGGTGAGGAGCTCCTGCATCCGGGCCCTGGTGAGCGCGTCCAGTGCGCCGAACGGCTCGTCCAGCAGCAGGACTTCGGGTTCGGCGGCGAGCGCCCGCGCGAGCGCGACCCGTTGCTGCATGCCTCCGGACAGCTGTGCCGGGTACTTGGCGGCGCTGTCGGCGAGGCCGACCTCGTCGAGCGCGGCGAGCGCCCGACGGCGGCGTTCGCCG
>NZ_JBFBDY010001413.1:0-1025 GCF_040683475.1 Kitasatospora sp. NPDC093558
GGCGGCAGCTCGGCGTCCAGGTCGTCGTAGAGGAGGCCGAGTTCGGTGTAGCAGGTGAGGATGCTCAGGGCGTCGAGGACGATGTTGTCCATGCCGATGCCCAGCCGAGTGCGGTCGCCCGCGCGGACGGCGCGGATGGCGAACAGCGGCCAGCTCGCCGGGTCGAACAGCTGGTGGGAGGCGGTGTCGCGGAGCTCCTGGAACGCGGCCTCGGGGTCCGGACCGGCCTCGGTGACGGCGATGCGGTAAGGCGGGACGTCGGCCAGGATCCGCTGTTCCCCGCTCTCGTCGACAACGGCGCGCAGCATCTCGTGGCGCCGCACGAGACGGTCGACGGCGGCCTCCAGTCGGGCGAGGTCGAGGTCGGGTACGTCGTACTCGCGGTAGAAGTGGCAGCCGGTGCCGCCGAGGGTGAAGTCCTCGCCCCGGCCGAGCCAGTAGGCCCGCTGGACATCGGTGAGCGGGAAGGGGTCCAGCCGGTGTTCCGGATCGGCCGCCAGGACGGCACTGGACCGGGCGCTGTGATCGAGCCGCAGGGTCGCGGCGAAGTCGGCGAGCTCGGGGTGGGCGAACAGCTGGGCGAGCTTGACGTCCGCGAAGCCGTCCGCGCGCAGCCGTCCGACCAGCCGCGTGGCCAGCAGGGAGTCACCGCCGAGGGCGAAGAAGTCGTGCTCACGGCCGACTTCGGGCACTCCCAGGATCTCCGACCAGGCTGCGGCGGCGCGACGCTCGATCTCACCGGCGGGCGCGGTGACCGGCACGGCGCCGTGAACGTCATGGGCGGTGAGGGTGCTACGCAGGGCAGCCCGGTCGATCTTGCCGTTGGGCGTCAGCGGCAGCGCCGGCAGGAGGACGATCCGCTCGGGCACCATCGCCGACGGCAGCCGGTCCGCCAGAAAGGTCCGCAGTTCGCCGGAATCCGGCTGAGTGCCCTCACGGTCCGTCGGTCTTCCGGCCGAGACGGCCGCCAGTGCGCTCCAGTCCGGCACTGACGGCACGGGCGTGACGGCGGCGGCCAGCCGACC
>NZ_JBFBDY010001414.1:0-1023 GCF_040683475.1 Kitasatospora sp. NPDC093558
GCCTTGAGGTCCTTGACCAGCGGGGTGACCTTGATGCCGTGCGGGTCGACGGCGACCTTGCCGTCCGCCTCCGTGCCACCGAGCAGTTCGGCGAGCGTAGCCGGACGAGTGGCCAGCTTGATGCTGTCGCCGGGGCCCGGCTGGACGGCGGTGACCGCGACGAGCGCGCCCTGGGGCGCGGCGGCGGTCGGCGGGCTGGCGATCAGCGCGCCGGGCTGCACGGCGGAGGCGGCGCTCGCGGACGGGGTCGGCGACGCGGCCACCGGGGCACTCGGCGAGGCGGTCGGCGAGGCGGTCGAAGTACCGGCCGGCTCGGCCGACAGGACGGCCGTGCCGCCCGCCGGGTCGTACGCCGTGAGCTGCAGGTTCTTCGCGGTGGCGGTGACGGCGCCGCCGTCCTTGCCGGGCGTGCCGATGGCGGCCTGCTGGGCGCCGGCCGGGGCGGCCGCGACGGTGGCGGAGGCCGACGGGCGCGCGGTGGGCGCGGCGGCGGCCGTGGTGGTGCGGGCGCGCGGGGCACCGGTGGTCGGAGCGGCAGCGGCAGGGCCGGTGCCGGTCGCCGTGGCGGCGACGGGGGTCGAGGCCGCCTCGGTGGCGGCCTGGGGGGTACCGGGGGACGTCGGCCCGCACGCGGCGGCCCCGGTCAGGACGAGGGTGAGGAGGGCAGGGCGGACGGCCCTGCCTATCGAGCTCTTGAACACGCGGCGCCATGTTACTGACGGGGAATAATTTTGTCGAAGACAGGCCAAGTCGGGTAAAGGACAACGGAACGGAGGGCCGCTCAGCCGCAGTCAGCCCCACACGGCCCCGGTCAGCCCCACGCAGCCCCGCTCAGCCCAGCCGGGCCGCCGGGAGCCGGTCCGTGGCCAGCGGGCCGAGGTCCGCCGGCGCCGCGAGCTCCGCCAGGTAGCGGTCGCGGGGCAGCGCCACCGCGCCGAGGCTGCGGACGTGCGGGCCGTCCCACTGCGCGTCGAGGAGCCGGCCCCCGGCGGCGGCGAAGCGGGCGGCGAGGTCGGCGACGGC
>NZ_JBFBDY010001415.1:0-1021 GCF_040683475.1 Kitasatospora sp. NPDC093558
GTGGTTGGCCCGTCGGGCTCGGGCAAGAGCCACTTCACCGTGGCACTCGGGCTAGCCGCCGTCGACGCCGGGATGACCGTCGCATGGTTCACCATCGAGGACCTCGGCGCCCTGGTCCGCCGCCACCGCGTCGACGACTCCGTCTCCAAGGCGATCACCCGGATCACCCGCACCGACTTGATCATCGTCGACGACATCGGGCTCCTGCCCGTCTCACCCGACGCCGCCGAAGGCTTCTACCGCCTGGTCGATGCCGCATACGAGCGCCGCAGTCTGGCGGTCAGCAGCAACCTTCATCCGTCGGGATTCGACGAGATCATGCCGAAGACCCTCGCCACCGCGACCGTCGACCGGCTCCTGCACCACGCCCATGTCGTCGTCACCCAAGGCGACAGCCACCGCCTCGCCGAGGCAACCACCGGACGAGGCGTCGTCCCCCTCGACTGACCCCACCCCCGGGGAGATCAACTGTCCACTGGGGACTTTCACTGTCCACCAGCGGGGAGATCAACTTTCCGCCACCGGGGAGATCCCACTGTCCCTTGACAGTTGGTCCACATCAGGTACGGGGATCCGTCGCACAGTATGCCCACCTGGGATCAATCTCGCGGGTGCGGGGAGCAGAACCCACCGACCAGGCGCCTCGACACCGCCAGGGGATCAGCCCCTTGCGTGACGTGACGTCATGGTTGTTGCCGGGAAACTGCCATGAAGAGGTCCCGCCCACCGAACGAGCCGGAGCGCGGGACCTGTACACAGTCTTCACGAAGCGTGGCGTGGCCGCAGCGAATTCGAACCGGCACTCGCGCGCGACGACGAGCGCGTGCCGGGCACACTCGCGGCGCGCCTGGTGGACGCGGGACTCGGCCGGTGGCACATCTGAGGGTCCCGGACACCCGAGGAGACGCCGATGCGATCACCCCTTCCCGATGCGCTGCCCCGGCGCCGACCGTGGCGGGCACTGTTGTGGGCGCTCGTACCGGTGGCGGTCACGGTCGGCGTCTACTGGTATGGGCGCGCC
>NZ_JBFBDY010001416.1:0-1020 GCF_040683475.1 Kitasatospora sp. NPDC093558
CGCGTTCCCGCACGTCGTCGCGCTGCTGGACGACGCGGTGCGCCTGGCCGCCGCCCAGGAGGAGGCCGAGGCGGACCTCTCGGCCGTGCCCGCCCTGCTGCCCTCCGCCCTCGCCGTCGCCGCCCTGGCCGCGCTCGAATCGCTGATGTCCGCCACCGCGGCCGACGCGATGAGCGTCTCCGAGCGCCACGACAGCGACCGCGAACTGTTCGGCCAGGGCCTCGCCAACCTGGCCGCCCCGCTCTTCGGCGGCGTCGCCGCCACCGGCGCGATCGCCCGCACCGCCGTCAACGTCCGCTCCGGCGCCGTCTCCAGGCTCGCCGCCCTCGTCCATGCCGCCGTCCTCGCGGTGATCGTGTTCGCCGCCGCCCCGCTCGTCGCCGGGATCCCGCTGGCCGCGCTCGCCGGGGTGCTCATCGCGACCGCCGTCCGGATGGTCCAGGTCGGCTCGCTGCGGGCGCTCGCCCGCACCGGGCGCGGCGAGGCCGCCGTCCTCGTCCTCACCGCCGCCGCCACCCTCGCCTTCGACCTGGTCACCGCCGTCGCGATCGGCCTGCTCGTCTCCGGCGTCCTGGCGCTCGCCGCGGTCGCGAAGGCGGCCCGGGTCGAACAGGTACCGCTGCACGCCGACCTTCCGCCGGCCGACCACCACGACGAGGAACAGGCGCTGCTCGCCGAGCACATCGTCGCCTACCGCATAGACGGCCCGCTGCTGTTCGCCGCCGCACACCGCTTCCTGCTGGAGCTCACCGAGACCGGCGACGCCGAGGTCGTGATCCTGCGCATGTCGCGGGTCAGCGCGATCGACGCGAGCGGTGCCACGGTCCTCGGCGACGCCATCACCCAGCTGCAGCGGCGCGGCACGCTCGTCCTCGTCTCCGGCGTGCGCGACGAGCACCACCGCCCGCTCGACGCGCTCGGCGTGCTCGACCGGCTCCGCGCGGACGGGCACATATTCGGCAGCACGCCCGACGCCATCGACTTCGCCCGCGGCCACCTGCACGGCCGGGCCGCGGCCGG
>NZ_JBFBDY010001417.1:0-1018 GCF_040683475.1 Kitasatospora sp. NPDC093558
CATCTCCAGCGTGGCGGTGGCCTTCGCGCTCGACATCCAGGACGGGATCGTCGGCAAGGCGCGCATCGGCCTGGGCGGCGTGGCCGCCACACCGATCCGCGCCCTCGCCACCGAGGCGGCCCTGGAGGGAATGCCGTGGACGGCGGAGACCGTCGAGGCCGCGGCCCGGGTGCTACGGGCTGAGGGCACGCCGATGGACGACCACCGCGCCAGCGCCGGCTACCGCTCCGCGATGCTCGGCCAGAGCCTGCTGAAGCTGTACGCGCAGACCACCGAGGCGGTGTCGTCGTGAGCCAGTTGTCCGAGCGTCCCGAGAAGCCCGTCGTCGGCGTCCCGGTTCCGCACGAGAGCGCCGTCCTGCACGTCACCGGCGCCGCGCTCTACACCGACGACCTGATCCACCGCACCAAGGACGTGCTGCACGCCTACCCGGTCCAGGTCATGAAGGCCCACGGCAGGATCACCGCGCTGCGCACCGGGCCCGCGCTCGCCGTGCCCGGTGTGGTCCGGGTGCTGACCGGTGCCGACGTCCCCGGCGTCAACGATGCCGGGATGAAGCACGACGAACCGCTGTTCCCCGACGAGGTCATGTTCCACGGCCACGCGGTCGCCTGGGTGCTCGCCGAGACCCTGGAGGCGGCCCGGCTCGGTGCGGCGGCCGTCGAGGTGGACCTCGACGAACGGCCCTCCCTGATCACGCTTCAGGAGGCGATCGCGGCCGGCAGCTTCCACGGCGCCCGGCCGACGATGCTGACCGGCGACGTCGACGCGGGCTTCGCCGACTCCGCGCACGTGTTCGTCGGCGAACTCCGGTTCTCCGACCAGGAGCACTTCTACCTCGAAACGCACGCGGCACTGGCCTACGTCGACGAGGCCGAGCAGGTGTTCGTCCAGAGCAGCACCCAGCACCCCTCCGAGACCCAGGAGATCGTCGCGCACGTGCTCGGCCTGCACAGCCACGAGGTGACGGTGCAGTGCCTGCGGATGGGCGGCGGCTTCGGCGGCAAGGAGATGCAGC
>NZ_JBFBDY010001418.1:0-1017 GCF_040683475.1 Kitasatospora sp. NPDC093558
CGCCGACAGGACGCCGGTCTCCGGGTCGCGGGCGACGGCGCACAGGCGGCCCTCCGACCACGGCTCGCCGACGGTGACGTCGTGGCCGCGCCGGCGCAGGCCGTCGATGACGTCCGGGCCCAGGCGGGACTCGACGAAGAGGCTGCCGGGGCGGGTGACGCGCGGGTAGAAGGAGCTGGGGAAGCTCTCGGTGTGCCAGTTCGGCGCGTCGATGGCGCCCTGGAGGTCGAGCCCGCCGCGTACCGGCGGGCGCAGCGCGACGGCGAGGAGGAAGTGCAGGCTCCACTGGTCCTGCTGGTCGCCGCCGGGGGTGCCGAAGGCGAGGACGGGCCGGTCGCCGCGCAGGGCGAGCGAGGGCGAGAGCGTGGTGCGCGGACGGCGGCCGGGGGTGAGGGAGTTGGGCAGTCCGGGGGTGAGGGAGGCCATCTGGAGGCGGGTACCGAGCGGGAAGCCGAGGCCGGGGACGACGGGGTTGGACTGGAGCCAGCCGCCGCTCGGGGTGGCGGAGACGAGGTTGCCCCAGCGGTCGACGACGTCGACGTGGCAGGTGTCGCCGCGGGTGCCGCCGTCCCGGGCGACGGTGGGTTCGCCGGAGCCGGGCGCGGCCTCGGCGGGCGCGTGCTGCGCGAGCCTGGGGGTGTGCCCGTCCGGGCTGCCGGGCCGCAGGTCGTAGGACGCCCGGTCGCCGATCAGGGCGCGGCGGTCGTCGTTGTAGCCGGGCGACAGGAGCGTCTTGAGCGGCACCTCGGCCGCGTCGCCGTACCAGGCCTCGCGGTCGGCCATGGCGAGCTTGGTGCCTTCGACGAGGGTGTGGACGTACTCGGCACCATCGAGTGCGTCCAAGTCCGGAGGCAGCAAGGCGAGTTGCTGGAGGAACACCGGGCCCTGGCTCCACGGGCCCGCCTTGGCGACCGTCCATCCGTTCCAGGTGTGCGTGGCCGGCTCCTCGTAGTGGGCCACGAAGGCCACGAGGTCGTCGCCGGTCAGGGTGCCCGCGTGGCGCTCGCCGGAGGTGTC
>NZ_JBFBDY010001419.1:0-1017 GCF_040683475.1 Kitasatospora sp. NPDC093558
GTGAGGTCGGTGCGGTTGACGGCGGCCGGGCTCTGCTCGGTGAGGCCCGCGTCGACCCAGGACTTCAGCTGCGCGAACGTGTCGAGGTTCGCGGGCGAGTCGATCGCGTAGTGCCCGTCCTGGCCCTGGTATCCGCCGTGGTTCTCCAGCATCCAGATGAAGGACTCGCCCTGCGCCTCCTCCTTGCCGAGGGGCACGCCCAGCGGGATCTCGACGCCCGCCTTCTTGAGGGCGGTGGCGGCGGCGGTGACGTCCGCCCACGTTCTCGGGGGCTTGGCCGGGTCGAGGCCGGCCTTGCGGAAGAGGGCGTTGTTGACCAGGAACAGCCGGGTGCTGGCGACGAACGGGATGCCGTACTGGGTGCCCTCCTGCTCGCCCGCCCGGGCCATCGCGGGGACGAAGTCGATCGCGGTCTTCCCGGAGAGCACTTCCTGGGCCGGGTAGAGCAGGCCGTCCTTGGCGAAGTCCGCGTAGCCACCGGTCTGCAGGAGGTCCGGCTGGTTGCCGTTCTGCACCATCGTCTTGACCTGGGCGTCCAGGTCGTTCCAGTTGATCACCTGCAGGTCGACCTTGATCTTCGGGTTCTGCTGCTCGAACGCCGAGATCACGCCCTGCCAGTAGGCCTGGCTGGGGTTCTGTCCGTTGGAACCGTAGTCCGCCGCGACGAACTTGATCGTCGTGGTGCCGTCGGCCGAGGTCCCGGAGTTGTCGGAGCCGGAGCCGCAGGCCGACAGCGTGAGCGCGGCGGACAGACAGACGGCGGGAAGGACGAGGACGCGCGGGTTCATGGGGGACCGCCTTTGCGGGGGAGGAGGGGGCGCGAGCCGACGATGCGCCGCCATGCTCATTGATGAGCTAATCAGGCAGATATGCGCATGCTTGAACACTCTCGCGAGGAGAGTGTGCAACGCGGACAGCCCGCAGGCCAGTCGGCGTTACCGAAGTGTTGCCGGAGGATTCGGTCGGCAGGACTGCCTGCAGATGCCTTGACTCGCGCACGCCGGAGCCTCGAAGCTG
>NZ_JBFBDY010001420.1:0-1015 GCF_040683475.1 Kitasatospora sp. NPDC093558
TCGCCTGCTGCCAGACCCGCGCGGCCAGCGTGAGGGCGGCCGCCTCCTCGGCGTCCAGCGCGATCTCGGGCAGCCGGTTGCGGTCGGCGCGGGCGAGGTAGCCGAGCTCGCCGTCCAGGGCGTTCTCGTCGACGTCGATCACCAGGCCGAGCTCGCGCAGGTCGTCCTTGTCCCGCTCGAACATCCGGTTGAAGGCGTCCTCGCTGCTGTTCTGCCAGGCCTCGCGGTACGCCTCGATGGATTCCCGCAGCTCCTTCTTGGAGAGCGGACGTCTGGTGTTCATCAGGCACAGGGCGAGATTCATCAGCCGCTCTGCCTTGGCGATCGCCATCGCTGACCCTTCCGGTGTGCCGCGCCGCGCGCGGGGTGCGCCGCCGGACGATCGTCACCCGGCGGGACCGACCGTACCGGTAGCGGTACGCACCGCAAAAGCCGCCCCGGCTCTGTCCATTCGCAGACGTGCCCGTGGGCCGGGCCCCGGGAGGGGTCCGGCCCACGGCCGCGACGGGCTCAGACCGCCAGCAGGTCGACCACGAAGATCAGGGTCGAGTGCGGCGGGATCAGCGGGGACGGCGACTGCGCGCCGTAGGCCAGGTGCGACGGGATGACCAGCTCGCGGCGGCCGCCGACCTTCATGCCGACGACGCCCTGGTCCCAGCCCTTGATGACGCGGCCGGCGCCCAGCGGGAAGCGGAACTCGTTGGGGCTCCGGTTCCAGCTCGCGTCGAACTCCTCGCCGGTCTCGAAGGTCACGCCGACGTAGCGGACGCTGACGTTCTGGCCCTTCTTGGCCTCCGCACCGTCACCGACGACGATGTCGCGGATCTGCAGCTCGGTCGGAGCGTCGCCGATCGGGAAATCGACCTCAGGCTTCTCGTTAAGGCTCACAGTCCCTCTTCTCACGGTTCTCTCGGCATCCATGACCAAGCGGCGGGGGGGGGCCGCCCCCCGCCCCGCCCGGGCCCCCCGGGGCCGGCCCCGCCCCCCCCCCCCCGCCCCCCCCCCCCCGCCCCCC
>NZ_JBFBDY010001421.1:0-1014 GCF_040683475.1 Kitasatospora sp. NPDC093558
GGGCGGCCCGCTCACCGGTCAGCCGAAGATCAGCCCGCCGCGCGGAGGTTGGCCTCGACCCACGCGACGACGTCCCGGGTCGGGGTGCCCGGGGTGAAGATGTCCGCGACGCCCATCGCCTTCAGCTCGGCGATGTCCTCGTCCGGGATGATCCCGCCGCAGAACACCTTGATGTCGGCCGCGTCGCGCTCCTTCAGCAGCTCCAGCACCCGCGCGCACAGCGTCATGTGGGCGCCCGAGAGGATCGACAGGCCGATGCCGTCCGCGTCCTCCTGGATGGCGGTGTCCACGACCTGCTCCGGCGTCTGGTGCAGCCCGGTGTAGATGACCTCCATGCCGGCGTCGCGCAGGGCGCGCGCGATGACCTTGGCACCGCGGTCGTGACCGTCCAGCCCCGGCTTGGCGACCACCACACGGATCGGCCCTGACACACCCATCACTGCCTCCTGGACCTCGTCGTCCACCAACCCACCCGGCCTCGTGGGCCGTGGGCGCGTTAACGGTCAATAACCAACCTGAGGGGAGGTTAGCGCCACCCGGGCCGGTTGGCCGTGCCACCCCTCAAGAGGAGGGCAAAATCACAGCCCCACCCCTTGCTACCAGTGGGTATACCCACCTCCGGCCCACCACACGGACCCCCGCCCGACCTCTTGACAACCGGAGGGTTTTCGGGGGCACCGAACGTGCAGCTACAGTCACGCCTGTTTTCCCTCGCCCGACGACGTGACCGAGGCCCACCGAGGAGGCAGCCCCCGATGGCTCCCGACGCAGCCGCCCGTCCGACCCGTGCGGAGCTGCGCGTGGCCGCCCGCGAGCAGTCCCGCGCGCAGCGGCGCGGCGCCGCCAAGGCGGCCACCCGGGCCGCGCTGTTCCGGGTCGCGGTGCCGTCGGTGGCCGCGCTCGGGGTGGCCGCGGCGGCGGCGATCTCGGTGGTGCAGGACGAGGCCGGCCGGGTGCCCGCACAGGCGACGGCGGCCGACGCCCCGGACGGCACCGCCGTCGGCACCGCCAAGA
>NZ_JBFBDY010001422.1:0-1007 GCF_040683475.1 Kitasatospora sp. NPDC093558
CCAACTGCGCTCCTCCCCCGTCATCGCCGAGAAGCACGCCTTCCTGCTCGCCGACCTCGGCGGCCTCGTGCCTGCCCACCTCACCTACACCCCGCCGCCGGACCGCACCCAGGCCGCCCCCACCCGCGAACCCCGCGAGGCCACCGGCCCGGACGCGCTCCAGGCCTGGGCCCACGGCGGCTGCGCCGTCCCGGACGGCACCCCGGGCGTCAAGCAGCTCGAACTGTGGGCGTTCGCCGTCCAGCCGCTCCCCCAGAACGCGGGCACCGCGGCCTGGATGTGCCTGCGCGCCGACCGCTGGAACGGCGACGGCAGCGCCGCGACCGCCGTCCTGCTGCCCTCCGCCCGCGGCCCCCAGCGCACCGGCGGCGGCCAGGGCCGGGCGTGCAGCCGCTTCGAGCAGGACACCGTCGGCTCGACGTGGTGGCGCTCCCCGCAGGGCACCGAGTTCCTGCTCGCCGCCGGGAGCCGGCGCGTCGCCCGGCTCACCGTCAAGGGTCCCGACTGGTCCGCCGACCGCCCCGCCCCGGACCACATCCTCGCCGTCGACCGCCCGGCCCGCGCGGCCGTCCAGGTCGAAGCCGTCCTGGACAGTGGCACCCGGATCACCCCGCTGCACTGAACGCCCGCACTGAACGCCCGCCCTGAACGTCCGCGCTGAACGTCCGCGCTGAACGCCCTCACCGCCGAATCCCCACCTCACTCTCGTAGTCCGGCAGTTCGACACTGGTGACCTGCTTGCCCAGCTCCAGCATCCGGTCCAGCACCCACCGCCGGTTGAGCAGCGCGTTGCGCACCCGCAGGCCGCCCGCGGTGCGCGGGGCCAGGAACGGGCCGGTGCGGTCACCGCCCTTCTGGCACCCCTGGGCGTAGCCGCGCAGCAGGCGCTCGTAGCGGGCGAAGGCGGTGCGGTGGTCGCCGCGCGCCCGGGCCAGCTCGCCCGCGAGGACGTACGCGGCCACGACGGCCGTGCCGGTGCCCATGCCGCCGATGGTGGCGCCGCAGGC
>NZ_JBFBDY010001423.1:0-1007 GCF_040683475.1 Kitasatospora sp. NPDC093558
CGGGTCGCCCTTGGCCCGGCGCCGGATCGCCCGCCGGTTGTCGTGCGTCGGGGTCGCGGTCTCGGCCAGGTCCTCGGCGTGCTGCCAATCGCCGGTGAGCAGATAGGCGGTCCGTACCAGGTGTGCCCACCTGGTACGGGTGAAGGCCTGGAAGTCGGCCTCTTCTTGTGTGTGCATCAGCACCCCCTCAGCCCTCCAGACCACGGTGTCGACGTGTGGGGTTGCCCGGCTCGCCACATTTTCCCGGCCCGCTCTCAGGGTGATGATTCGGCCCCTTCGGCGCTTTCCCCTGCGTGCTTGCCTCCTCGTCCTCGACGATGGGCCCGGCGGAGGCATGCCAATCCAATCGGGTGAACGGAGATTGACGATGCGTCAGATGCGTCGAATGCGTCGAATGCGGCAGGTGAGGTTCGTCCGGCGTGCCGTCGCGATCGCGGCCGCCCTGATGCTGGGTGCAGGGCTCGCCGCGCCGGCCGCGTTCGCCGGAGTGGTGCCCGGCGGCAATCCGGTGGCGGGCGAGCTCGGGGCGTACTGGACCGCGGACCGGATGGCTGCCGCGTTGCCCGACGACGCCGTACGGGATGCGCGGCTCTCGGCGGACGGGCCGCGGCCCGGCGAGTACATCCCGCCGAGCCGCAGCTTCGACGGCATCCCGCAGGCCGGCGCGTTCTTCAGGACCGACGCCAACGGCACCGGCCGCACGTGCAGCGGCTCGGTGGTGCGCAGCCCCCGCCGCGACCTGGTGCTCGGTGCCGGGCACTGCCTCAAGGGGTACGCCGGTGCCTCACCCGCGCGTCGGCTGGGGTTCGTGCCGCAGTACCACGACGGGCTGAAGCCGTTCGGCATCTTCCCGGTCGTGGACGACGGCGTGTACGTCGCGCAGGAGTACTACGACCTCGGTGTGCACGCGGGCGCCGCGTACGACTTCGGCTTCGCGGTCACCGGGCCGAACCAGGACGGCGAGCGAATGGAGGACGTCACGGGCGGGGTCCAACTGCTCACCGACA
>NZ_JBFBDY010001424.1:0-1003 GCF_040683475.1 Kitasatospora sp. NPDC093558
GCCCGCCGCGCGGCCAGCCTTCGGCGTCGAGCAGGACGAGGCTGTTCTGCTGGTGCGCCTCCAGGGCGATGCCGCCGCGGCCGTCCAGCCAGAGGACGGGCAGGACGACGGCTTCCAGGTAGCGCAGGAACCATTCAGCGGCCACGGTGCGCAGCGGGCGGCCGCAGCGCACGGCGAGCGCCCGGAGGGTGTCGCCGAGCCGGGACGGCACGGTGGTGCCGGTGCCGAGCGGCTGTTCGGCGACGAGCCCGGCGACGCACAGCACGCGGTCGGCGGGGGCGAAGGGCTGGGCCCGCAGGACGGTGTCCAGGCCGCCGGGGTCGCCGAGGCCGGGGTGGTCGACGCCGATCCAGGCCGGGTCGCGGACGACGTCGAAGCCGGGGTGGGCGGCGCGCCACTCGGCGGCGAGGCCGCTCTCCAGCAGCCGGTGCATCTCCAGGCCGCGGTGGAGCTCCTTGCGCAGGTTCTCCCGGCGGGAGTTGGTGATCCGCAGGCCGAGCGAGAGCTTGAGCATCCACGGGGTGCCGGGCCGGTAGACGGTGCGCACCGAGGAGGTGGGGTACCAGGGGTCGCCGGCCGGCCCGAGGTCGTGCAGGAGTCCTTCGGCGAGCAGGGCGGCGACGGCCGGGCGGTGCGCCAGCTCGCGGGCCTGCCAGGGGTGCAGGGGCAGGGCGGCGGTGCCGGGCGGCAGCGGGGTGCGGTCGCCGAGCAGGCGGGCGGTGATCCGTTCGGCGCTCTCGGGGACGGCGGAGCCGGTGGCGAGCAGGGCCCGGTCGACGGCGTACCAGTGGAGTTGGAAGGAGCCGTGCAGTTCGGGCGAGTAGGCGGCGCTCTGGGCGGGGCCGAGGCCGTCGCGGCTCTTGGGGGTGGGGTGCAGGGGGTGGCCGAGGAGCAGGGACTGTTCGGCGGCGAGGAAGTGCGAGCCCTCGGGCCCGCCGGGCGCGGCGCCGGTGCGGCGGTGGGCGAGGATCTCGGCGGTGCGCACGACGGAGTCGGCGACCCG
>NZ_JBFBDY010001425.1:0-1003 GCF_040683475.1 Kitasatospora sp. NPDC093558
GTAGGGCTCGTTGCGCGGCTCCTCCAGCCGGTAGTGCTTGCCGAGGAACGGCTCCTCGCTGCCCGCCCACATGTGCTTGGCGAGCAGCACCGTCTCCTCCAGCCGCTCGAACCGCTCGGCCCGCGGGACCACCGGGATGCCGAGGCCGCGCTGCTCCTCCTCGTACCAGGCGGCGCCGACGCCGAAGTACATCCGGCCGCCGGAGAGCGCGTCGAGCGTGCTCACGGTCTTCACCAGGACGCCCGGGTGGCGGTTCACCACACCGGTGACCAGGGTGCCGAGGCGGATCCGCGAGGTCTGCCCGGCGACGAAGCCCAGCGTGGCGTACGCCTCCGGGCAGGGGCCGGCCGGGCCGCGGTTGAGCGGGGTCTGGAAGAAGTGGTCCATCACCCAGAGGCTGTCGAAGCCGACCTCCTCCGCGGTCCGCGCGATCCGGCCGAGCGTACGGCCGATGTTCTCCGGCGAGCCGGGCCAGCCGAAGTTGGTGATGTTGATGCCGAGGCGCACGCGCCACCTCCTTGGTCAGGACGTCACGGGTCAGACGGGTCAGACGGGTCATGCGGGTCGGACGGGTCACACGGGCCAGTCGAGCCGGCGCAGCGCGGCGTCGGCGAAGCCCCACTCGCAGCGGGCCGCGATCGCGAAGTTCCGCTCCAGCCGGGCGAGTTCGTCTCCGGAGCAGCGGCTCCCCAGCTCGTCGACGACGTCCAGGAAGCCGTCCAGCACCTCCCGGTAGTCCTCGCCAGGGTGCAGCGCGGCGACCCACTGCGCGTAGCGGGCGCCGGTGTCGTGGCGCTCGCGCAGGTCGTCGGCGATCTGCAGGTAGAACCAGGAGCAGGGCAGCAGCGCCCCGATCCCCTCGGCCAGCGAACTCGCGCTCGCCGCGGCGAAGAACGAGGTGTAGGCGTGGGTGGCCGGATCGGCCGGCCGGGTGCGCCAGGAGCCGTCCCCGTCGCCCTCCAGCTCGGCCGCCATCAGGTCGTACCCGAGGGCCATCGCCTGG
>NZ_JBFBDY010001426.1:0-1002 GCF_040683475.1 Kitasatospora sp. NPDC093558
CCATCGCGGCCACCGCCGCCGTCAGGGGCAGGTGCGCGAGCATCCACTGCACGGTCGCGGGCGGTGTCCGCCGCGGCTCGCGGTGGCCGGCGAAGTCGAAGTACGTCCACCAGGCGCCGAAGCCCGCCACGACCGCGACCAGGCCGACCGCCAGGGTGAGCGCGTCGACCGGCTCGGCCGCGAGCCCGGTGACGACGCCCGTCACGGTCTCGCCCAGGACGATGATGATCAGCAGGCCGAACCGCTCGATGAGCGCGTCGGTCACGGTGAGCGCGACCGCCCGCACCGGTGCCGCCCGCAGGACCACGGCGGCGAATCCGGCCAGGTAGGCGACGTCGAGCGCGCCCCAGGTCCACACCCGCGCCCCGGCGGGCAGCAGCGCACTGGTCCCCAGGGCGATGGCGCACACGGCGGTGCCCGCGACGAAGAGCCGGCTGGAGCGCCGGTACTCGGGCACGTCCCCGCGCGCCGCCAGCGCCCAGAGCACGGCCAGCACCGCGAACAGCACCCCGGCGGCGACGGCGAAGTCCGCTCCCCGGGCGCCGCCCGCAGTCGGGATGAACGCCCCCAGCGGGACCAGCACCAGAATCTGCCCGAGGAAGGTGATTCGCGCCCGGGCGTCCTCGTGGCCGTGCAGCTCGTGGTGCAGGCTCCCGTTGACCCAGGCGATCCACACCAGCCCGAAGACCGCGCCGTACTCGCCGATCCCGCGCCAGGTCAGCCGCCCGGCGAGGTGGTGCGCGGCCTGGGCCACCAGGACGACCACGACGAGGTCGTAGAACAGCTCCAGCGGCCCGACCACCCGTTCGCGCGGCTGCTCCCCGTGGGCCCGCGGCGGTTGCCAGAGGCGCTGGCGCAGACGCCGCAGCATCGGGTTCGGGCCGGGGTCGGGCATCGCGCTCACTCAGGTCTCGGCGGGGCGGCTCAGGTGTAGAAGAACACCGGCCCCCGGACGCCCCTCGATCAGCCCCTCGGCAGTAAGGACCCGGAGCGCCTGCCGGA
>NZ_JBFBDY010001427.1:0-1001 GCF_040683475.1 Kitasatospora sp. NPDC093558
GACCTGGGTCGGCGCCGTCCTCCTCCCGGGGGCCGTCCCGGGGCTGCACATGCCGCCGATGGCCATGCCCATGTGAGCGGACCTCCGGCGGCGGCAGCAGGCGTACGAAGCGATCGCGCGGGTCCTACCCGCCCCACACGACGGCCTGCGCCAACAGCCCCACCTCCCGCAAGTAGCCCGCCGGAGCCCGGTCCAGGGCCGGCCGGAGCTTCACCGTGGGGTGCGGGTCCGGGCCCAGCGCGTCCAGGACCTCCACCGCCGGGTAGCCGAACAGATCGACGTCACGGAGGACCACCGGGACGGCGGACGGCACGGACGGAATCGAGGGCCCGGCGCCGTACCGGAAGAGATGGACGGCCGCCAGCCCGTCCACGTCGTACTCGGTGCGGCTCAGCCGGTCGATGACGTCGCCGTAGGCGAGCAGTTCCAAGCCCTCGTAGCAGGCCGTGAAGGCCCAACCGGCCTGGCAGACCCACGTTTCCCGCACATCCGCCAGCGTCGCGACGGCCCACTGCGCCGCGCGCTCGGACATGCCGAACCGCAGCACGCCCGCGTTGTGGGGCAACACGACACCCGTTCCCGGCAGCAGCTCGAACATCCCCCGATCCTGGCCCGGACACCGCCGCCCCCGCAACGCGGTAACCGGAAGTCCCGGCAACGGCCCGGCATGGCGACCGACCCGTGCAACGGACCGTGCGACCCTGCTCACGGTCCTCAGCCTCAGGCCCAGGGCATAGCAGGCATGACGCTGCCCGCCATCACCGCTCAGCCGATCACCCACCGCTGAAGCGCCGAGCCGGTGTCCGGCTGCTGGGTGACGAACGCGCCGTCGCTCGTCGAAGCGGTGGTGAGCAGGAGCCCGCTCTTCTGCGAGGCGAGCTTGTACCCGCCCGCCACCGCCGTCGCAGTCCACCGCTGGTTGGCGGCGCCGGTGCAGGGCCACTGGATCACCTGGGCCCCGGCCGCCGTCGAGCCGCCGCCGACGTCGGCGCACAGCTTCG
>NZ_JBFBDY010001428.1:0-1001 GCF_040683475.1 Kitasatospora sp. NPDC093558
CCCCCACCGCGCGATCTGTCGCCCGGCGGGCCACCGGGAACCTGCGCAGCAGCACGCTCAGGACGAGCAGAGCAGCGAGAGTCATTGTCCCGTCCTCCTCAGAACTCGCCGCTGACGGTGGCCGCCAGGTAGCCGTCGAGGTCGGGGACGTCCGGGCGCACCACATGGCGCACCCAGGCGTCCCGTTCGGCCCCCATCGCCACCAGCTCCCAGATGCACGCGGTGGCCGCGCCCGGGGCCGGGTGCCAGTCGGCCGGGTCGGCCCACTCGGAGATCCACGTCCGGGAGTGCAGGATCAGCCGGTTGGGGCTCCACCAGGCGACGACGACGTAGCAGCCGTCCTCGTCCTCGTGCAGCACGCTGAAGGCGCAGCCGAGCGCGTCCGGATACGCCTCCGGCAGGCTGCGTTCGACCGCCCGGCGGGCGGCCTCGATCACGGGGGCGGGCGGGCTCGGCCGGGTGGCCGAGATGCCGTACCGCTTGACCCACCAGCCCCGCACCCGCTCCGGGGCGAGGGCGACCATCCGACGCGGTGCCCAGGGCACCGGCACGACTCCGACATCCATGGCCGCCACGGTAGGCGGGCACGCTCCAGGCGGGATCGAACCGGCCTCGACGTCCCGTCAGCCCGTCCCCAGCCGGCCCCGAGCCCGCTCCGAGGCCCGGCCACCACCCTGGACCACGCGAACGACCATCAGACGACGACGAGGAGTTGACGACTGTGCGCAGGCTCAGTTGCGACTCGGCGGAGCTCTCCGCGGAGTACGGGATACGGATCGGACGCTGGACGCAGTACGCCGAGTCTGCGCGGCTGCCGTTCGACGCGATGTGGTGCCTGGTGGGCCCCGGCGCGTCCAGCACGCGCGACTGCCACCCGGAGACGGAACTGGCCGTGGTGGTCACCGGCCGGGCCGAGTTCGAGGTCGAGGTGAAGGCGCCCGCGCTGACGGCGGTGGCCGGCCAGTCGGTGCGCGGCCAGTCCAGGGCCTGGTACTTGTCGC
>NZ_JBFBDY010001429.1:0-1000 GCF_040683475.1 Kitasatospora sp. NPDC093558
CCCAATCGTCGAGCTCGGCACCGGAATTGGTGGGCCGGGTGGTGGACGGGCGGCTGGACATCGTGCTGACCGGGCTCTGCGGGCACCAGAAGGCCCTCGGCGACGAACGGCTGGAGTGGCGGGAGATCGCCGTCGACCCGGTGTTCGCCGTGCTCTCCGAGGACCATCCCCTGGCGCGGGAACGCGAACTGGAACTCGGGCAACTCGAAGGTGAGCGCTGGGCGTTGCCGCCCGGTGGCGGCTGCTTCACGGAGTGCTTCGCGGCCGCCTGCGTGCGGTCGGGCTTCCTGCCCCTGCCGGTCTACGAGGCCGATGCGGCCTCGTGCCTCCACCTCGTCCGGACGGGCCGGGCGGTGTCGCTGTGCCGGGCGACGTTCCCGCCGGCCGACGGGATCGTGACGGTTCCGCTGGATCCGCCGGAGCTGAGCTGGCGCCAGGTGATCGGCTGGGTGCCGTACTCGCTGACGTGGGGACTCGCGGACGAGGTGGTCGGCTACGCCAAGGCGGTGCACGCGGACGCCGCGGCGGCGAATCCGGCGTACGCGGCGTGGCTGCGGCGGAGGGCCCGTCCGACGCCGTGACAGGAGGCGACGCCTCCTCCGGCACGCGCCCCCGCCATCGCACGCCCCTGCCGTCGCACGCCTCCGCCGTCGCGTCGAAGAGGTCCATAACGCCGACACAGGGGGTTTTTGACATGTCCCGAACGTGTGCCTCCGCCAACTACTGTTCCGGCAACCCCCACTCCAAGGAGACCCCAATGCTCCGACTCCGCGCGGCCGTTGCCGCGTGCTCCCTGGCGGCCATCACCGTGGTCGCCGGCATCGCACCGGCAGGCGCCCACACGGACAGGACCGCTATCGCCGCCGCCCTGGCTGCCCCTCAGACCGATGCGGTCCAGCCCTCCGCGCCCATGCTCCAGGCACTCCAGCGCGACCTCGGCCTCACCCCGCAGGAGGCCGGCGCCCGCCTCGCCCACGAGGCCCGCGCCGCCTCGGTGCAG